>NZ_CAUQPH010000001.1:0-174399 GCF_963519925.1 uncultured Stenotrophomonas sp.
GGCGGTGTTTGTTTTAAACGATAGGGGCCCCGCCCCCCCCCCGGGGGCCCCGCCCCCGCCCCCCCCCCGGGGGGCCCCGCGGGGGGGGGGCCCCGGGGGGCGGGGGGGCCGGCCACCGGCCGGCGCTACCGGACTGGTAACAGATCCAGAAACTGGTTAAAATCCCGGATTCCCATCAGGCCTCACCGGCCCGATGGCAGGAATCCCTACAAAAAACGTGCAGCACAGTCCGGTGACTGCATGAGCCCACGTTGTCGAACGACACGACCACCCGAACTACTATCGGTGCACCCATGAGCAAGCTGAACAAGACCATTCTTTCGGATTTCGAATCCGCCCAGATTACCCGTGAGCTGCCGCAGTTCAGCCAGGGTGACACCATCGTCGTCAACGTGAAGGTGAAGGAAGGCAACCGTGAGCGCGTGCAGGCTTACGAAGGCGTCGTCATCGGCACCAAGAACGCCGGCCTGAACTCGGCTTTCACCGTCCGCAAGATCTCGCACGGCTACGGCGTCGAGCGCGTCTTCCAGACCCACAGCGCCATCATCGACTCGGTCGAAGTGAAGCGTCGTGGTAAGGTCCGCGCCGGCAAGCTGTACTACCTGCGTGGCCTGGAAGGCAAGGCTGCCCGCATCAAGGAAGATCTGGCTGCTGCAGCGCAGGCCAAGGCCGCGCGCCTGGCCGCCAAGGCTGCCCAGTAATTCCGGCGTGGGGTACCGACCAACGGTCGGTACCTACCCAACCAGACGGCCACCTTCGGGTGGCCGTCTGCGTTTCAGGCCCCGTGGGACACGCATGGCGTGTCGCTACGCGGTGGGGCGTCGTGCGTTGCGTTTTGGGTTCCGTGGGACACGCATGGCGTGTCGCTACGCGGTGGCGCGTGGTGCGTGGTGCGTTGGATGGTCGCGTAGGGACACGCCATGCGTGTCCACGCCATCTAACCGCGTTCGACCCCGGCAATCGGCGGTGCGGGATCGGCGACCGGCGACGGCGGCGATGCCGGAATTTCCGCGGGGGCCGCCACTTCCTGGCGATGGGCAGGCAACATGCGCGCCTTGCGCCAGCCGCCCCAGCGGTAATACGCCAGTGACATCAGCATCGCGCAGAACGAGCTGACCGGGAAACTCCACCACACCGCATCGGCGCCCCAGCGGTCCTGCAGCAGCTCGGCGAACGGGACCCGGATTCCCCACAACGACGCGGCCAGGATCAGCAGCGGCGGAATCACCGCGCCGGTGGAGCGCACCACGCCGGAGATCACGAAGTTCACGCCGAAGAACAGGAACGACCACACCGCGATGTGGTTGAGGTGGCGCGCCACGTCCAGCGCCGCGCTGCCGCTGGGCAGGAACAGCGCCAGCGTGTAGCGGTCGAGCAGGATCAACGGCAGGATCAGCACGCCGGTGAGCAGGAAGTTGTACAGCACGCCGCTGCGCGCGGTCCCGCGCACGCGCGACCAGTTGCCCGCGCCCACGTTCTGCGCTGCCATCGACGAGCAGGCCGCACCGATCGCCATCGCCGGCATCTGCACGTACGTCCACAACTGCAGTGACGCGCCATAGGCCGCTGCGGTATCGGTACCGTAGCTGTTGACCATGGTCATCATCATGATCATCGACAGCGAAATCAGCACCATCTGCAGCCCCATCGGCACGCCCTTGACCACCAGCGCGCGCAGGATCTCCAAGTCCACCTTGAACAGGTGCATGTCCTTGCGCCCCAGCCACAGCACATGGCGCTTGTTGCGCATGTACCAGAGCAGGCCGGCCAGCGACAGCGTCTGTGCGATCAGCGTTGCCCACGCCGCGCCGGCGATGCCCAGCTGCGGGAACGGCCCGATGCCGAAGATCAGCAGCGGATTGAAACCGATGTCCAGCACCACCGACAGCAGCAGGAACCGGAACGGCGTGCGCGAATCGCCCACGCCGCGCAGCGCCGAGCTGAGGAAGGCGAACGCGTACAGCGTCGGCATCGCCAGGAAGATCACCTTCAGGTAGGCCTCGGCCAGTGGCAGCGACGCGGCGGGGGTGCCCATCGCCGCCAGCAGCGGGTGCGACAGCCACCAGCCGGCTACCGCGATCACCACCGACAGCCCGATGAAGAAGGTGGCACTGGTGCCCATCACCCGCCGCGCCTGCGGGATGTCGCGCGCCCCCATCGCCTGGCCGATCAGGATGGTGGCGGCCATGCCGATGCCGAACACCGACCCGATCAGGAAGAACATGATGTTGTTGGCGTTCGCGGTCGCGGTCAGCGCCGCCTCGCCGAGGAAGCGCCCCACCCATATCGCATTCACCGACCCGTTCAGCGACTGGGCGATGTTGCCGGCCAGGATCGGCAGGGCGAACAGGAACAGATTGCGCCCGATCGGGCCGGTGGTGAGGTCAAGCGGCGCTTTGGCCATGTGCTATGGAGATCAGGCGTGGACAGCGGCACACTAGCACCACGCCCATCAACGGGATATTGCGATGCGCCACTCCGCGTCCCACTGCACGACCGCCGCGCCGGACGTTCCGGTCGCGCGCCGGCGCCCGACCCGTCCGGCTGACCGGTTCATCCCCGCCGTGCTGGCGCTCTTGATTGCCGCCGCGCTGCCCGCATGTTCGAGTACGGATGACCGCCTGCGCGACGCGCAGGTACGGCCCATGGACCGACCCGAATGCCAGGTCGGCAGCCAGCGCCGCGATCTGGATGCGGGCGTGCCCGTGCTGATCGGTGGCACCGGTTGCCGTGGCAACCCGTCGGCACCGCAACCGCTGAATCGACGACCGGCCGAGCCGGGGAGCTGAACCACCCGCATGACAGAAGCACAACCGTTGGTCGCCGCCTCCGTGCGGCTGGACGTGTGGCTGTGGGCCGCACGCTTCTACAAGACCCGCAGCCTGGCCAAGCAGGCGGTGGAAACCGGCAAGGTCGACGTGGCCGGGCAGCGGCCGAAATCCTCGCGCGCGGTGCGCGTGGGCGAGCAGCTGCAGATCAGCCGCGGCGATGAGGTGTATGACGTACAGGTGCGCGGCCTGAGCGACCTGCGCGGCCCGGCGCCGGTGGCGCAGCAGCTGTACGAGGAAAGCGAAGCCTCGCGCGCGCGAAGGGCGGAGCAGCGTGCGCAGCGCGCGGCCATGAAGAACGGCTACCTGCCGCCGGAGCATCGCCCCGACAAGCGCGCGCGCCGACTGATCAAGGCCCTGGGCGATCTCGACGCCATGTGATGCACGGGCGCGACGTAACACGGTGACGCAACGTGATGCCGACGCGCGAAGCAACACGGTAGCGCCGGCCGTTGGCCGGCCCAAGCGGTTCCAATGCAGGCCAACGGCCGGCGCCACCGCAACAACTCCCGGGTAGCGCACGACCGTTGGTCGTGCGCCCGCAGAACCGTAATCACCGGTGCAGATCGTACCGGTCCAGCTCCATCACCCGTGCCCAGGCAGCGACGAAGTCATTGACGAACTTCTTTTCGCCATCCGCACTCGCATACACCTCGGCAATCGCACGCAGCACCGAGTTCGAGCCGAACACCAGGTCGGCGCGGCTGCCGGTCCAGCGCTTGCCGCTGCCGTTGCGGTCCACGCCTTCATACCCATCGCCGCTGGCCTTCCACTGCGTGCGCATGTCCAGCAGGTTGACGAAGAAGTCGTTGCTCAGCGTGCCCGGTCGATCGGTCAGCACGCCCTGCGTGTTGCCGTCCACGTTGGCGCCGAGCACACGCAGGCCGCCGACCAGCGCGGTCAGTTCCGGGCCGGTGAGCGTCAGCAGCTGCGCCTTGTCGATCAGCAGCGCTTCGGCGGGCACGCTGTAACGGCCCTTCACGTAGTTGCGGAAACCATCAGCGTACGGCTCCAGCACCGCGAACGATTCCACGTCGGTCTGGTCCTGGCTGGCATCGGTGCGGCCCGGCGTGAACGGCACGCTGACGTCGTGGCCGCCGGCTCCACGCCGACGTTGCCTGCCAGCACGATCAGGTCCGCCAGCGACACCTGCGCGCCGCCGTCACCCTTGAAGCCGGCCTGGATGTTTTCCAGCGCGGCCAGCACCCTGGCCAGCTGCTGCGGCTGGTTCACTGCCCAGTTCTTCTGCGGGGCCAGGCGGATGCGCGCGCCATTGGCACCGCCGCGCTTGTCCGAGCCGCGGAAGGTGGACGCCGAGGCCCATGCGGTGGAGACCAGCTCCGCCACGCTCAGCCCGGAAGCGGCGATCTGCTGCTTGAGCGTGCTGATGTCCTGCGCGCTGATCACGGTCGTCGGCGCGTCCGGCACCGGGTCCTGCCAGATGAACGTTTCCGCCGGCACTTCCGGACCGAGGTAGCGTGCGCGCGGGCCCATGTCGCGATGCGTCAGCTTGAACCAGGCGCGCCCGAACGCATCGGCAAACAGCTGCGGGTTCTCCAGGAAGCGCCGCGAGATCTTCTCGTAGGCCGGGTCCATGCGCAGCGACAGATCGGTGGTGAGCATGGTGGGGCGGTGCTTCTTCGAGGGGTCGTGCGCGTCCGGAATGACCGCCTCGGCGTCCTTGGCCACCCACTGGTGCGCACCCGCCGGGCTCTTGGTCAGTTCCCATTCGTTGCCGAACAGGATCTCGAAGAAGTCGTGGCTCCACTGCGCCGGGGTGCGCGTCCAGGTGACTTCCAGGCCGCTGGTGATGGTGTCGCCGCCCTTGCCGCTGCGGAAGCTGTTGGCCCAGCCCAGGCCCTGGTGTTCCAGTCCTGCGGCTTCCGGTTCCACGTCCACGTTGTCGGCCGGGCCGGCACCATGGGTCTTGCCGAAGCTGTGGCCGCCGGCGATCAGCGCCACGGTCTCTTCATCATCCATGGCCATGCGGCCGAAGGTGTCGCGGATGTCGATGGCGGCCTTGATCGGGTCCGGATTGCCGTCCGGGCCTTCGGGGTTCACGTAGATCAGGCCCATCTGCACGGCGGCGAGAGGGTTTTCCAGATTGCGCGAATGGATGTCGCCGTCGGCGTCGTCATCGGACACCAGCACGCCATGGTCTTCGACCACGCCCTCGGAGCCATGCGCATAGCGCACGTCGCCACCCAGCCAGGTGGTTTCGCGGCCCCAGTACACGTCCTGGTCCGGTTCCCAGGTATCCGGGCGCCCGCCGGCGAAGCCGAGCGTCTTGAAGCCCATCGACTCCAGCGCGACGTTGCCGGTGAGGATCAGCAGGTCGGACCAGGAGATGGCCTGGCCGTACTTCTGCTTGATCGGCCACAACAGGCGGCGCGCCTTGTCCAGGCTGACGTTGTCCGGCCAGCTGTTGAGCGGGGCGAAACGCTGCTGGCCACGACCGCCGCCGCCGCGCCCGTCGCCGATACGGTAAGTGCCGGCGCTATGCCAGGCCATGCGCACGAACAGGCCGCCGTAATGGCCGAAGTCGGCCGGCCACCAGTCCTGCGAGTCGGTCATCAGCGCGGTCAGGTCGGCCTTGAGTGCGGCGTAGTCGAGCCCGGCGAAGGCCTTGGCGTAGTCGAAGTCCGCATCCAGCGGGTGCGAACGGGACGAATGCTGGTTGAGCAGGTCAACACGGAGCTGGTTCGGCCACCAGTCGCGATTGGTGGTGGCATCGCCGACGAGGGCGTGGTTGAACGGGCACTTCGCTTCGCTTTTCATGGGCTGTTACCTGTGGACTGGCGAATGAGGGAATGGCCTCTCGGGGGAGACGCAGAGGGAGCGCCTTTACGTTAAGCAGGGTGGAGTGATTGGTAAAAGTGAATGATTCAACCGAACCGATAGGGTGGGACTATCAAACCGCCGGGCGGGCTGGCCCGGCGCGTGCGGTCACGCTCAGCGCTTACTGAGGAAGCCCAACACGTCCGTCACATCGGTCTTTCCATCGCCATTCTGATCGAGCATGCCGCCCAGCAGACCGCCGATGCCACCACTGCCAGCAGGCGGTGCTTCCTGTTCGAGGGCTTGGCTGAGTTGGCCGGCATTGCCCTGCTGGGCGAACCGTTGGGCCAGGAACGACATTACGATCGGGGCCAGGATCGCCAGCAGCTGGCCGGAGCGACCGCTGTCCAGGCCGGTCTGCTGGCCCAGCGCCTGCGCGGCCTGCGGGGTCTGGCCGCCAAACACATGGCCGAGGATACCGGCACCGTTGGTGGCACTGCCGCCGCCACCGCCCAACACCGCGCCGAGGATGCTGCCGAGGTCGAAGCCTCCGCCGCCGCCGCCGCCGCCGGCCAGGTGGTCCTTCTGAAGCGCATTGAGCAGCGACTGGGCGCCTTGGGGCTGGCTGGCATTCCTGCCCAGTGCGCCCATCAACAGGGGCAGGGCTGCGGTGACCGCCTGCGACGCCTGGTCCTGGTCCAGCCCGAGCTGCCGGGACACCTGCTGTACGCCGGGACCCTGCAGCTGCGACAACAACGTTTCGGTGAGCGAGTTCGTATTCACGATCGACTCCTTTGCCCCGGGATGGGGCCGCCGGAGCATAACGCCGCCTGCACGAAGAAAATGCGAAGCCTTCACGCGGGACGAGAGCCTGGTAGCGCCGGCCGTTGGCCGGCCCCAGGATGGCGTAGGCCGGCCAACGGCCGGCGCTACCGGGGCTCACAGCCCGCGAAGGCGGTAGGTCACGACCGTTGGTCGTGACGCCTGACTGGTAGGTCACGACCGTTGGTCGTGACGCCTCAAACCAGCGCCTTCAACCGGTACAACGCCTCCAGCGCCTGCTTCGGGGTCAGCTCATCCGGATCCAGCGCGGCCAGGGCCTCCTGCGCCTTGGTCGAGGGCGCGGTGAACAGCCCGAACTGCTGCGGCGCGTCCAGCGCCTGCGGGGCCATGGTCGCGGCCACGGTCTCGCCGCCCCGCTGCTCCAGTTCGGCCAGCCGGCGCCGCGCCTGGGCCACGGTGGCACGCGGCAGGCCGGCCAGCGCCGCCACCTGCAGGCCGAAGCTGCGGTTGGCCGGGCCGTCCTTCACCGCATGCATGAACACCAGCGCCTCGCCATGTTCCACCGCGTCCAGGTGCACGTTGGCGATGCCGCTGGGGCCGCCCTGGTGCTGCTCGTCGGCGAGTGCGGTCAGTTCGAAGTAGTGCGTGGCGAACAGGGTGTAACAGCGGTTCTCGTAAGCGAGGTGGCGCGCCACCGCATCGGCCAGCGCCAGGCCGTCGTAAGTGGAGGTGCCGCGGCCAATCTCGTCCATCAGCACCAGCGACTGCGCGGTGGCGTGGTGCAGGATGTAGCTTGTTTCGCTCATTTCCACCATGAAGGTGGACTGCCCGCGCGCGAGGTCGTCGCCGGCGCCGATACGGGTCAGGATGCGGTCGATCGGCCCGATCACCGCCCGACTGGCCGGCACGAAGCTGCCGATGTGGGCCAGCAGCACGATCAACGCGTTCTGGCGCATGTAGGTGGATTTACCGCCCATGTTCGGACCGGTGATCACCAGCATGCGCCGGTCCGGATGCAGGTCCAGGTCGTTGGGTTCGAACGGCTGCTCGCGCACCGCTTCCACCACCGGGTGGCGGCCGCGCTCGATGCGCAGGCACGCGCCGGTGTCCAGTTCCGGGCGCGCCCAGTCCAGCGCCTGCGCGCGTTCGGCGAAACCGGCCAGCACGTCCAGCTCGCTGAGCGCGGCCGCGCACTGCTTGAGCGGTTCCAGTTCGCTGCCCAGCGTGTCCAGCAGCTGTTCGTACAGCAGCTTCTCGCGCGACAGCGACCGTTCGCGCGCCGACAGCACCTTGTCTTCGAACGACTTCAGTTCTTCGGTGATGTAGCGCTCGGCATTGGTCAGGGTCTGGCGGCGGGTGTAGTGCACCGGTGCCTTGTCGCTCTGGCCCTTGCTGATTTCGATGTAGTAGCCGTGCACGCGGTTGTAGCCGACCTTCAACGTCGCGATGCCGCTGCTGGCACGTTCGCGCTGCTCCAGGTCGATCAGGAACTGGTCGGCGTGGGTGGACAGGCGGCGCAGCTCGTCCAGTTCGGCGTCGTAGCCTTCGGCGATGACGCCGCCATCGCTGAGCTTCATCGGCGGAGTGGGGGCGATGGCCGAGGCCAGCAGGTGCGCGCATTCGTCATGCGAACCCAGCGCGTCGCGCAACGCCACCAGCCGTGGCGAATCCAGCGGCGCCAGCACCGCGCGCACCTCCGGCAGCAGGCCCAGGCCGTCGCGCAGGGTGGAGAAATCGCGCGGGCGCGCCGAACGCAGCGCCACGCGGGTGAGGATGCGTTCGAGGTCGCCCAGCGCACGGAACGCCTCGCGCACATCGCCGTCGGCACCGCGGTCGATCAACGTGGCCACCGCGTCGTGGCGCTGCACCAGCACCTCGCGCAGGCGCAGCGGGCGGTGCAGCCAGCGCCGCAGCAGGCGCCCGCCCATCGGCGTGACCGTGGTGTCGAGCACACCCAGCAGCGTGTTGCGGGTGTCGCCATCCACGCGCGTGTCCAGCTCCAGGTGGCGGCGCGTGGCCGCGTTCATCGCAATCGCTTCGCTGGCGTTTTCCGTGGCGATGGCGGTCAGGTGCGGCAGGCGTTGCTTCTGGGTTTCTTCCACGTACCCCAGCAGTGCGCCAGCCGCCGCGGTGGCGCGCGGCTTGTCGTCGATGCCGAAACCGGTGAGGTCGTGCAGTTTGAAGAACGCCAGCAACTGCCGGCGACCGCTGTCGGCGTCGAACAGCCACGGCGCACGGCGGCGGATACCGCTGCGCTGTTTCAGGAAGTCCGGCCAGTTCTCTTCGTCCGGCACCAGCAGTTCGGCAGGTTCCAGGCGGGCCAGTTCGGCTTCCAGCGCGTCGTCGGTATCGACCTCGTTGACCAGGAAGCGGCCGCCGGCCAGGTCGGCCCAGGCCAGCCCGTAGCCATTCTTGCCGCGCGACAGCGCCATCAGCAGGGTGTCGCGGCGCTCGTCCAGCAGCGCCTCGTCGGTGACGGTGCCGGGGGTGACGATGCGCACCACCTTGCGCTCCACCAGGCCCTTGGCCAGGGCCGGGTCGCCGATCTGTTCGCAGATCGCCACCGACTCGCCCAGCGCCACCAGCCGCGCCAGGTAGCCTTCGTAGGCATGCACCGGCACCCCGGCCATCGGGATCGGCGCGCCGCCGGAGCTGCCGCGCTGGGTCAGGGTGATGTCCAGCAGCCGCGCCGCCTTGCGCGCGTCGTCGTAGAACAGCTCGTAGAAGTCGCCCATGCGGAAGAACAGCAGCAGGTCCGGGTAGTCGGACTTGGCTGCAAAGAACTGCTTCATGGCGGGTGTATGACTTTTCAAGTCATTGTTTTGCATAGAATATATCGGAAATTCAACAGGTTATACGGCGGTGGCGGGTGACAGCTTGAGACAGTTCGGGACGACTTTAGGCGACTTGCGCAGCGAAAAGTGTCCATGCAGTGTCCACAGAAGCTCACGTGCCCCAAAGCGTGTGTCCATGGGCGTCCAGCATAGTAAGGTAGGCGTGTGCTGGGGGGCCGTGGACACATCTCATGGCGTTCAATGACAAGGGTGACAGAGATGAGCAAACAGGGATACCGGCTCAACGAGCGGCAGTTGAGAGCACTGACAACGAATGAACGGCCGACACTGGATAAGCAGGGGAAGACGGTCATTGAGCCAAATCCTGACCCTAAACCCTACCGCTTTCAGGATGGAACACCTGGGGCTCCCACCGGCTTTGGCATCTACGTTGGGAAGAGCGGAAATTCATATGAGATCCGCAAGAGAGTCGGGGAGCGCGGGGTACGCCTATCGCTGGGTTCTGTCGATGACATGACAATTGCCCAAGCTCATGAAAAGGCCCGTGCGCAATTGGCGTACATCATGGAGACAGGGGGCGAGAGCCCTAAGCGCCGGGACGAACAGATCCGCCGCGAAACAAAAGCAAAGCACATCACTGTGCGTGAATGCCTGGAGCGTTACATCCAGCGCATGGAAGCACAGGTGGAAACGGGTAAGCGCAAAGCCAACAGCGCAAAAGCTATTCACAACAGTCTCGCCCGCCTCGCGCGCGACGAGGTCGGCTTAGCTGAGTTGCAGATCCGTGATTTGAATCAAGACCAAATCGCGAGTGCTTGGAATGCTTTGCGGACATCGGCGATGCTTAAATCAAATCGCATTCCGGCCGACATCAAGCCATTGCTTGCAAAAAAAGAGAAGTGGTGGGCGCTAACCATGGACGAATACACCGCAATGGGGTTGAGCGGGAAATACGTACAGCGGGCAAAGTCGGCGGGTATTGAGGCCGTTGAACACACATTTGCAGATCTCAATCGAGCCATTGAACTGGTTCTGCGTCAAGAGCGTATGGACGCGCAGCGCGAGGGGCGAAAGGTGGTAATTGAACACAACCCCGTTGAAGCGTTGTTTGATTTGGAGTTGTGGCGGGGGGCAAAAGAAAAGCGCGAGCACTATCGAAAGGCGCAAGTGCGCAATCCATTGGGCAAGGAGGATGGATCGCTGCCCGCCGTTCTCAAAACATTGGTGTTCCGCCGCAATTTGCAAAACAAGCACAACGCTGTTGCGGTTGACTATTTGCTTCTCACATTGCTGTGGGGCGCGCGTCGAAATGAGGCGGCGCAATTGCAGTGGTACGATAAGGCCAGTAAAGACGACATTGCGAACGAAAGAGTATCGTGGGTGTGGCTTGCAAAGTCACACAGTGAAATCAACCCGACCACGAAACGTCCTGGCTCGCAAGTGTTTTTCCACGATACAAAGAATGGCGAAGTGCGCTTCTTGCCGGTTGCATATTTTGCCGAGCGCGTGTTGATCCAGCGCAGGCAAGATGCCATGGAAATCGAGCAGCAATTGCCGACAGACCTTGCGCGCGCCGAGCAGGGTGTTCGTGAAGTTAAAAAAGAAACGAGTGACTACATGCGTATTGCCAAAGCTCAGCGTGAGGTGCACCGCGTTGAGCAAAAGGCGGACCGAATGAAATGGGTATTTCCCGCGCGTTCCACACGATCTAAAGATGGGTACTACAGTGACAGCAAGTCCATCATTAAAAACGTCCGCGTGGACGCCGGGATGTTGGATTTGCGCCAAGAGATCGATGTTGGGTTGACACCACATGATCTGCGCCGAACGCTGGGACGCTTTGCAGAAGCACTTTTGACTGGTCGAATTGTTTCAGACATGCTTAACCACAAAGTTCACAACGGGACGGCAAACGTTACTGATCTGTACAATGAGCAGGAATGGGGTGTGCTGCGTGATGCCTTTGCAAAAGTGGAGGAGGTAATGATCTCCACCAGTCCGCGCGTGTGGAACATTTTGAAAGGGACAGATAGGCCTTTTTTGGATGAAGTCAACGACGCGCCCCCTGCTGTGCATTCGGGTCAGCGTGGCCGCAAAATCAAGGACGATAGCGAGGAAGAATGATGGATAGCCTGTTGTTGGTTCAAGCAGCGTTTGAAAAAAAGAAGTGCAGAGATCACACGGTTGAAGAATTGCGCGTGCTTTACAGCGACGTGCGGGATTTCAAGCGTTTGGTTGAGGATGCGAAAAGGATGGATAAGCGAACCGCTGACACAACTTACACAGCCTTTGCCCATTCCAGATTTCAAGAGTTGAGGCGGAACTTTAGCGTTCTTGATGAGCGGCTTAAGTTGCTCGACAATGACGACATACGAAGGTCGCGCAGCTGGATCTTGGAGAACTTTTCCAACGCACTGACCGTGAAGCGCAAGAACAGTCTCACAGGTAAGATGGGCGCGGTGATTTCGAGCCTGTCGTGCATACTTGACGAAATTCAAAGCATTGGCATTGACTTGCAAGTTCAGGAGATTTGAATTGAACGACATCACAATTCAGCGCGATGGACCGCAGTATCAGTCATTACGCAACGCTGCACTTGAAGAAGAGATTGAGCGTGCACGGGCTGGATCAATTCAATCGGTAGGCCGTGAAGCAGCGGCGTTCTATCTCAAGATCCACACCCGCACGCTCTCGCGTTACAACGCACAAGGCATTGGTCCGAAGTCCAACAGCCTGAGCAGCGGAGGAGGGATGGGGCAATCGGCCAAGGTGTTCTATCGCCTTGAGGATTTGGATGAGTGGCGCGAGGGTCTTTCGTCCTCATCATTCAAAGAACGCAAGTTGAAGATGGAAGCCGGAGCAAAGCACAAAGAAGTGGAAACACTGCGACTTGAGATCGAAGTCAAAGAGCTCAACGCAGAAGTCGCTCGACTTAAAAGGCTGTTGTCCAAGAAATCAATGGGCTTTGCTGGGATCCACGACGCAACCGCAGATATCTCTTGGGTGCTGGACGAGCAGGGACGCGTCCTGGGCACGGTATACGACCTTACCGACACGCAGGTGCAGTCCGCGCTCAGGAAGGCGCAGGTTGAGCACCTGACGGCGCTGGAAGCCTTGGAGCTGCAGTGGGCTGATATCAATGCGTTCGTGCAGTGGGCAGAAGCCGTCCATGTTGCTCTGACCTCTGGAACGCAGGATTTGGACGAGTTGCGCGTGTCCAGGGTCCAGCGGCACGAACTGATGAGTCACGTTGGATGCGGCGATGGCGAAGGTTGACGAACAACAGCGCCAAGCGCTGGCCCAAGCACCTGGGGATCTTCACCTTACCGCTGCACAAGCCGCTGTGTTGATGCAGGTCAGCACCAAGACGTTGCAGCGCCTGCGCAATCAAGGTATGCCGCCGCCGCCCATCGGGGAGCGCCCTGCACGCACTGACGAGCGTTGGTCCACTACGCCAGTGCGCTATAGAAAGAGCGACGTGGACGCATGGCTACAGCATCCCGTAATGCCCAGCGTGCAATTGCATGCGTTCCAAATGGCAAACGGGATCATCGTGAACAACACAAATGTTCTGGACGACAGCACAGTTGTGGGCTGTATTTTTGATTTGCTCACAGAGTGTGTGTGGGGTACCACAGAAATGATGATCGAAGCACAACAGGCGTTGTTGGATGAGCAACAGCAGCAGCGTGATGTGGTGCAGGAGCGTATTGCTGCGCAGGAGAGGAGCGTCATCACGAACGCATTGAGATAAGGCGGCGTTAAGCCCCAGTCCCTAGTTGTCCCTTGCAGTCCATTGCAGCCCCCAATTTGGGGGCTTTTTTTTTGTGGCCGATCAACTGCTGCATGCGCATCATATTCACTCCTCAACTGCAAAGGATATACGAATGGCCGTTTACAGCTTTTTCTGTGGAAGCAAAATTGATGCGCACAATAAATCGTCGGCTGAATGGATGGCGTTGTTCGCAGCAAGTGATGCGGCGTTTGTGGCCGCAATTAAGGCGTTCTCAACGCACGACCATCCAACTCCGCAAATTCGCAGCAGGCGCATTAGGTTCTTGATGCGGTATACGCGGTGCACGGTGTCGCCAGACGACAATTGGGTGCGCTACTACATTCGTCACTCGGACCGATCATCTATTGTCCAGGGGTTTGGAGACTACTGGGAGCATAACCGGAATAATTTTTTTCAAAAATAGTGGCTCGAAAATGGGGTTAGTTGAAAAACGCAATACAAATTATTCATTAAGTAGGGTGATTCAAATGTGACCCTACTCAATGAAATCATTGTGGCAGTAAGGCTGTAGGTAATGAGTTGGTGAGTGGGGTGATTGTTGAGATATATATAAGGAAAAAAGCAGAAATAAGCCATAATGACGTATTCAAATGAAAGTTTAATTGAGTTGACCCTACTCACCCTACTCAAATTGTTTAAAAGATATATGTGGCAATGGTTTTGGATGAGTAGGGTGATTTCTAAAGACCCTACTCAACCCCTACTCATTGCCCTACTCACGCAATATTTTGTCTTGCAGAATATAGGGTAAAAATCGGCTGATCCTTACTGCTGCAATGGATTTGGGCTGTTGTTTGTGGATTGAAAAAAAACGGCCGCAAAAGTGACGGCATTTGACATGATATTTTGATTTGAAAACAATCCGAATCCTTTGTGGTCTAAGCCTTTTGAATTTTGTCTTGCAAAATACTATTGACAAAAGGAAGTTATGTATTAAAACAAATTCATGTTTGAATTATTTCGGAGGATGTATATGGGCGATGTTCTGCAATTCACCGTGGCGAAAAAGCGTAAGCCATACCGGCGTCGCGCTCGCCCACAAAAGGTCAGTCGCACAATGCGGTTTGATCAGGAGAAGTTGGCTTTATTAGAAGAAGTTGCACGGCGCAGCGGAATGACGGTTTCACAATACATCCGTGAGCTTACCGACTTGGCCGTGCGTGACACTTGGCTGTTTGAGTCCACCAAAAAAGCATAAATAAACCGCTTGGCTGCTACCAAGCGGTTCATAAGAGGTATAACTATAGGAGAAACAAATGTCTACGAACACACTATCAAATAGTGCAGTTGTGTCAACCCCGTCCCCCACGGTTGTAAAGCAAACCAAGCCTAAGGCTGGTCAGCCGAAAATCAAGAAGATCAATAGCGCCAATATCATCCCATCAAATACACCCGCGTGGAATTGGTTGAATTATTTGAACAGTGGGAAGTGTGGCGATTGGGCGAAGGCCAATGGGCTGGCGTACAAATGGAACGGCGTGTTTTGGGATACGGTATCGCTGTCCGAAGGCACCGCGTTGGCATCCCGGTTCCTGTTCAATCATATGCCGGACAAGGCCACCAACGCCGCGTCCATGGACTGCTTCAAATTCGCCGTCAATTCGCTTGAACCACTTCCTGAGCGGGACGGATCCACCTTTGTCATCGCTGCAAAGAACGGTTACCTGCACGTGGGCAAAGATGGTGCGATTTCAGTTCTCCCCGCCGACAAAAAGCTCGGGCTCACGTTCGGCGTAAACGCCACTGTCAGTACGTCTTACAACAAGCGCCACACACCTCAAGCGGTTCCCGCCAACTCGCTGTTTGGGCGCTTCCTTGCCAGCGCATTGCCTGATTTGGATATTCGCGCCCTGGTGCAAGAGCAGTGCGCCTTGACGCTGATCCCCGGTCCTCATCAGCTGGTCTGGTGGTGGGTGGGCACCGGAGGCAACGGCAAGGGCGTGATGTCGTCCATTGTTCGCGGCTTTCACCACCGCACGGCGCAAATCTGGCTGGATAAGTGTGGCGAGCCGCAAGCGTTGGCAAGCTGCATCAATTCAAGTCTGATTTTCACTCCCGAAGTGAAAAGGGGCGCACGCGGTATCGATCAAGAGGCATTTAAAGCGCTCAGCGGCGGCGATTTGCTGACAGCCAAATTCTTGTATCGAGACATGATTGAATTCGTTAATACATCCTGCCACATCGTCAGTTCCAACGACGAACCCATGATTACCGACGCAACCGACGGCATGTATCGCCGCTTGTGTGTGGTGAAGTGGAACCAACGCCACGGCACGTACGTCAAGATCCCCAACCTTGCCGAACGCATTCTGAAAGAAGAAGCGCACATTGTTCTCGATTGGCTTTTGGAAGGGGTCAGTCGCATTGTCAAACGCGGTGGCTTTTTGCCAGAAAACGAATGGCCCGAAGCTACACAGATGTTCAAGAAATCCATTCGTAATAAAAACGATTGCGTGGGCGCGTGGCGTGAAGAGGTGGGAATTGTTCCCGACGCCCAAACCCTGACACCCAAGAAGGATGTGTACAAGTCGTACGTCCAGTTCTGCGAAGGGGATGGGCGCTATGTGCTCAGCGCACCTCAATTTTGGACGCGCTTTTGGGCCATGCCAGGATTTGAACGCCCGCAGTCTGCGCGGGGCGACACACAGCGTATTGCGGGGGTCCAGGTCAACTGCGTACGCGCACGCATTCCTGCGGAAATTTCTTGGGAACTTCCAACTGGGGAAATCATTGTCCAACGGCCTATCAAGAGCGCGCCGCCAACTGTTGAACCAAAGGCGGCTGACAACGAACCGATGCTGATTACGCTGCCCGATAAGGACTTTTCCGATGAACAGTGGAGCTTTTGATATGTGCACTAATAAAGACATTGAAGAAGCTTTTTGCGCGGCATTCAGTCATCTTTTTGATGACGGTGATGAACTTCTGGAACGGGCTAAGTGGGTTGCACGTGGTTTCTTTTATCTTGACGATCAAAAGGTAGGTGGCAGCGCTACCTAGGATGCTCTTATTTTGCAGCGTTATGAATTCAAAGTGGGGCATGGGAAAACCACTCCCGAATTGGATGTGCGATTGCTTGAGCTTGTTTACAGTAAGGCCAATCATGGACATGCAATCAATCTTCTGAACACGTTGAATAAACATTGTGCGCCCAGTGGCGTGGGGTAACTCAATTGCAAAGCAGAACAAGAACAAGCCGCCGAAATGCGGCTTTTTGTTTTTTGAAAAAAAAGTAAATTTCATTTTTCTTTGAGCTTGACTTCCAATTTTCCGCTCGTTTAATGATTTCACGTTAATTGGAAATATCGACATGGATCATGAAGAGGATTGGTGGGACGACCTGATCTCAGCGGAACGCTTTGCTGTGCATCGTGTCAACGGTGAGGTGAAGATTTTGCTGCACCACGATTTTGATGACTCCACTATTGAGCTTCAAACAATTGACGACGTACTTCACCGGATCCGACAAGCGTTGGAGCGTGGAGTAATCATTCGTATCAGTTTGGAGAAATACATATGAGCGCTGCAAACGAACTCAAGCAAGACATTGCAGAGAAATTCTACGACCAGCTTAAAGAACGTCGTTCCGTCTTGGACTACGGGTTTAACGAAAAGGAAACGCCCTTGCCTGTCATCGGTGGATGGCCCATCGGATCCAGTGGCTATGCATTTAAAGATTTTAACGCTCTGCAACTCATGACTGTGGCGCTGGACCGTGGTTTTACGAGCGCAGTGTTTATGAAGTCTGAGCAGATCAAGAAAAACGGCTACTACATTGCAAAGGGTGAAGCCAAAGCCACAAAAATTGAGAGCACATACAAGCAGGAAGACGGCGAATTGAAGTCGGTGATGTCCGTTTGCTTCAACGGCGACCAGATCAAAAATCTTCCAAGATCTGAGCACACACGTGTGTGGCAGGGCCGCGCGGACAGTCGAAATGCATTCCTGGAAGATCTGATAGCGAAGTCGGGTGCCACCGTATCCTTTGACACCAACAACGCACCGTACTACGAGCGCTACACAGATACGCTGTATATGCGTCCGCAATCCGAATACGCATCAAAGCACCCAAAAGGCGTAAGCGGCTACTACGAAGACATGATGTTCCTGTTGGCCGACTGGGCAACACACCCCAGCCGTTACCAGGGCGTTCAACCTGGGGAACAGGGCAGTGAGCAGGACAGCCAGTACCGCCTTGGACGCCAGTTGGCGTTGCTGCAAATGGCAAGCCGTTTGGGAATGACCTACGAGCCCGACGACAGCGGGTGGGCGAAAAACTACGTCGAAAGCCGTCCCAACTGGCAAGAGTTGGAGCGCGCCGGACGAGCTGCAGAGGCCATTATCAAGAACATTGGTGTTCCTGAGGTCCAGCAGGAACCAGTGCGCTCAAAGGTCTGGAAGCAGGAAGCTTCGGAGGCGTTCCGTCCGACCGTTAAGCCCGCCGAGCAAGACCAGGCTCAACCGCAGACAGATCCTGTTCAAAAGTTCGTGGACGAAAAGATACAGGTGGTTCACGTCGCCGATAAGCCCAGTAAAGAAGTGGGGAAGTCGGTCAAGAGTGCGGCGGTCAAAAGAATCAATGGCGTGCGCAAGAAAGAACAAACACTGACAATGTGAGGTGGCAATGAGTAAGCAAGACGAAGCGCGGAGCATTGCCGCCGAATATATCATCGAGCAGATGCAGCAGGGTGTAATCCCGTGGCGGCGCGACTGGAAACAGCAAAGCGCCACGTGTGCGTTTGGCAGCCTTCCGTACAACTATGCCCGTGGCAACACCTACCACGGCAGCAACGTCATGATGCTCATGATGGCGCAGGCAGCGCAGGGGTATCAAAGCAATGGCTGGCTGACTTTCAATCAGGCAAAGGCCTTGAACGCAACTGTTCGCAAGGGAGAAAAGTCATCCAAAGTAATCCGTGTCATCAAAGTCAATGACAAGCAAGGCCATCCAGTGCTTGACGTAAATGGAAAGCAGAAGATTGCATTGATCACGTCCGCAGTGTTCAACAGTGAGCAGTGCGATGGACTACCGATTCGTGAAACTAAAACACCAAAACCGGTTGAGTGGAGCCACGAGCAGGCCGAGCGCTTGATGCGCGACAGCGGTGTGCAATACCGGTTTGGCGGGAACGCGGCGTTCTATACGATGGCGCAGGATTTTGTTCAACTTCCTACCAAAGAGCAATTCCGAAGCATGGAGGGGTTCTATGCAGTTGCGCTGCATGAGACAGGACACGCCAGCGGACATCCAAGCCGGTTGTGTCGAGATCTCTCCGGCAAGTTCGGATCGGAGAAGTACGCCAAAGAAGAACTCATAGCTGAGTGCTTTTCTCTCATTGTAGCTGATCGATTGGGCTTGTCCATGGACCGCGATTACGATCCCGGCAATCACATCGCGTACCTACAGTCGTGGATCAAAGTGCTTAAGGATGATCACTCCCTTATCTTCACTGCCTTTGCAGAAGCTGAGAAGGTGGCGGCGTTTTACAACGTCAAGGAGTACACACGTACAGCCTTTGAAATGGAGCGGGACGACAATGAGGTGCAACCATCGAGTGAGCCCGCCGAGCGACCAAAAATTCAGGTTGTTAGAGGCCCGAGAGCCATTGAAATGGCAGTGTGATTACTGGGAGATTGAGTGTGGAAAAGCCAACATTTGAAGACGAATTGATGCTCACCCGAGGGGTTAAGGAAGCGGCGAGGATGTACGCACAAACGCGTGAGCAATCTGACTTGAAACGGATGGTGGACGGTGTGTGCGAACTCGTGGGTTTACGCTTCCGTTCCAAGGTCGTGTCGGAGGAGCCTTCCCACAGTAAAGATGTGGTCATCGCACGGTGTAAAGGATTGAGCGATGTGGAAATCGGCAATGAGATCGTGTGCTGTAAAGGTGTTGGTGGTACCGAGTTCAGGCGTCAACTCACTGAACGTTACGCGGACCTGATGGACTTGAGCATCCCCACTTTCATGCCAATTTTGTGTGACATTTTCATGGGGCGACTATCGAACCGTTTCAACCTGGGAAGCAACTATGTGGCGACAGTTGAGCAAGAGGGTGGGGAACGGCAACACATAAAGATCGCCAACATTGACGGTGACCGCATCGAGTTCAACGTTCCAGCGGACGAAGAAAATCGCTGGTTCCTACCTTCCAAGGAAATTCGATTGGAAGGGTCAGGCAACTGCATCACGTTGTCGGCCGCATTGTCACAGATGAACTTGAGTTACAAAACACGAAAAACGACGCAACAGCAGATGTTGATTTGACAGGTGAGGGCTATTGACAACCCCTTTCGATCTGCTTTTCTAAATGCAATTCACTCTAGGAGTTGTATATGGAAAATCTGACCCGTCAATACGTGCGTGTTCTGTTAAACGTATCACCAACAAAGTTGGTGTCCGCGCAAGACGCCCAGGGGCGCACGGCCCTTCATTGGGCTGTTCTCAATAAAAGGTTCGATGTCGCTGACGCACTTGTTGCATACGGGGCAAATCCGCTCGCAAAAGATAAGCACGGGAAGACTCCAATGGACTACGCCGATTGCCGTGTGCTTGAGGAGCGTGAGTGGCGCTTGCGCACAAGCGTGATCGCGTTTTACTGGAAGTCGTATGTGCAGCAGATAGAGAGTCCCGGCCAACCTTTTGCGATACATCCCTCTCAGTATGTACGGATATTTGATCAAGAGCGTAGAAAGATCTTGGCGGATTTTCAGCGAGCTTGACAAAATTGCAAAAGGTGTTTGATTAAATTTTTCAATACGAAGGGGGTGTTATGCGTTTAATTCTTACAGCATTTGTCTTGGGTTCGGTACTGATGTCCGGTGTTGCAGTAGCTGGCTCTAATACATCGTCAAAAAACTACAGCCGCGAACAAACACTCACGGTTCGTGACATTCAGGAGGGTGTGGTCGTCATGGTTCGCCCCGTGCACATTGATAACCGCTCCAAGGTCAATACAGGGACGGCTTTAGGGGCTGCAATAGGAGCTGGCGCAGCGCAGAGCGTCAAGAACCGCGACGCACGGACCGCAGCACGGATTGTTGGCACAACCGCAGGTGCTGTTGCTGGTGGAGCCGTACAGCGCGCCATGACAGGTCGCCAGGGTCTGGAGATCTTCATTCGCACACAAGCACGTAATGGCCAGCAGAGCGTGATCTCTGTCGTCCAGGACGCCGACGTTGACATCGAGCAAGGGCAGCGGGTGTTGTTGAGCGGCAGAGGAAAAGACCTGCGCGTTATCCCCGTGCCAATCGCATATCAGTCGCGATGAAGATCGTCCATGTTGAGACTGAAGCCCCCGATCATCGGGGGTTTTTTTATATCAAGTCTAAGGCTTGACAATATTGGGTTCCATGATTGATTGGAATTACATCTAAGAATAACAAGGGGGCTTTATGAACTACATGCGCAAGCAATTGGCGAAATACATTTTATACGTGGGTCTGCCGCTTTTTGTTCTGCACTACGCGGGCGAGGCGTTTGAGAAGGTGGACACCATTCAAGTCTCGCTTCAAAACATCAGCGAACGCGCAAACGGCGGTTGATATGTTCAATTGGGCTGATATCGCTGTTGTGAATGCTATGAGTCTTGCTGCGTTCGGCTTCTACTTTGTTGCGGCAGTACGTTACGGGGTTCGCCGAAACTGGAAATCATCATTGGCAATGGTTGCCTTTTCCACAGTTCCATGGGTGGTCATCATAACCGTTGCAAAGACTTGTTTTTGGTTTTGTGAAGACCTCAATGCACTGTGGATCACATTGGCTGCGCTCAAGCTGTCTTTTTGGTGGACCAGTGCTGTGGCAGTTACCTGCGCGCAGCTGCTTCCAATAAAGGCAATCACTCTTCCGGCATTGTTTGCTGGCATCGCGGTAGCGGCCTTCGGGAGCGTAGTTACCTTTATAGAGCTTTTTCAGAGGATTTCATTGTGAGAGGAGAGCGGGGATGGAGAGACTTGATCGAAACGAATTGGCGTTGTCAAAGGCGATAGCGCGTCAGCCCAGTTGTCCTGAAGCCGTGCGCTGGTACGTGCGCTTAGCACATGAAGATTTTCCTGGGCGCGGGAACAAGATTTGCCAACACGCAATGGGCAAGATGATCCTTTTGGGATCCGAATACATTTTGACGATGATTGACGCAATGATGAGTCGGGGTGAGAAATTGCCGCCGCATGTTCTTTGGTTGATGTGTAAAGAAGGTTTTTTGCAAGGTGCAATGGATCCCAATGCTCTTCACCTTATGCAACGCATTCTCGATGAGGAGGGCGCGGTCGCAATGTATGAAGTTGAGTCAACGCTACTCGCTGCGGAGGCTGTTGAATGTATGGAGGTTGTTGAATTGCTTTCCTTGTATATATCAAAGTGCCGTGCGGCCCAGGCGGTTAGATTGCAGCAGAGTGTCGCGTCGAGTGAAGGTGTTGAATTCCCAAGGCGAAGGATCTGATTGGTAATTGCACGTATTGACAATGTTAGCAATTGTGATTGTATGAGTTAAGGCAAGGGAGGGTTTTATGAAAAAGAATACATATTTCTTGTGGAACCATGCGTCGGGTGCAAGTTTTTGGCAGCCTAAAAAAGTCCACGATTGTTTAATTCGGGAGGAGATGACTCGCCGTTACATGAAGATGATCGGTTGGACAGGGCTCAGAAAGAATTTCACTAAAGCCGAGTGGCTGAGCACAAAAATTATGGGGGTGGTATGACTAAAGATGGTGAGAAAACGTTGCAAACGAAGAGGCAACGAGAAGGTTCTAAGGCCTTCTGCGGGTATCCAATGATGTACGAGACGATTTCGTATTACATGGCGTTGGACGATGTCGCGTCGCAGGAAGGCAAGCGTATGGCGGTAAAATTTCGGGAAATGGTCTGGGACTATATTGAAGATCCTTATTTCAATCATAAAGAGTTCATTCGCTTACGTTGCGATGCGCAGATGAGAGGGCCAAAAACAGGAAAGGATCGGGGCAGGGAACTTCGAGAGCACGCGATATCGGCGTTTCCAGATGCAAGACTTGTCGTTGAAAAGTTTGAGGCGCTGGCAAACAAGTACGGAGTGACGAAATCGAGCTTGCTGCGTTATGTGCTGCGTTCGCGTTTGAGTTAGAAAAAATTGAGCAATTCAGATAAGCCCCAGGTTAGGGGCTTTTTTTATGGGTCATCCTCCGGACCGCGCTCCCAATTTTCAATCCGCGCCACGGTCGCGGCCCTTCGGGTTTGGATCGCTTGCCCTATTTGTCAAGTTGTGGGCTTGACAATATTCGGATCCATGTTTGATTGAAATTACATCGATGAATAACAGGGAGGATTTATGAGGGCGCTGATTTTTATCATTCTCGGGTTGTTATCTGAGTCATCCTTTGCTCAATCCGCACGGGGGAGTTTTCTTGTCTCAATGACGATAGCTGAGTCGTGCCTCGTTCTTGATGCAGGTGTCTTCAAATGTACTGCGGGGATGCGGGAGCCTGTTGTCCGTAAAGAAAGTGCTGAGTTCATCAGCCAAGGATTGAAAATTCAACGATTGATCACTGTGATCATCTACTAAATCAAGGAGTTCTATGAATAAAAAATACGACAATAATCAAACCAAAGCCTACATTCGGGCCATCGCAGAGATTGACCCTGTGTCTGTGCGACGGGCGCTGATCAACAACGCAGATCCAAGTCCATTATTCAAAATTACAAATCGGGTGTGGACCGCACAACTGTTTGTGTCTGCGGACGAGGTGCAGGCGCACAACGCGTGCAGTCAGATTGATAAGGCGAGCGGATTTCTCGCCGACTTGCTTCCGGTTGATGACATGAAGTCGGTTAAGTGGTTGGGCCTGGCGGGATTCACGCCAATTTCAAGCGCCGACGCAAACGTGGTGCGCGTGGGCCCGGATTCGTACACCAACGCGGTGAGCGCCGCACTGTTCGACATGTTCGCTTCAATAGTGGTGTCCCAGCCGGACAACTACAGTGATGCCAAAATCGAGGAAATCGCCCGTGCACGTGACGTATTGCAAGTGTGCATGGACTTCAATGCAAACATCGCGGGATCAGACGCACGGGGCATGACCCTCTTGCACTGGTGCTGTGCTTTGTACGACGACCAAGAGCTCATTGCGCGGTTGGTCAAGTGGGGCTGCAATGCAGACACACCAGATCATGCGGGTGTAACGCCAATTGAAGTTGCGGCTCAGCACGGACATGTCAATTCGTTTGCGGGCCTGGGTGTTGAGCAGGTTGAAAAAACCAAACCTGTAGAGCCTGCCGACATTGCGAGCTGTCAGGACGAACCTGTGATCCCCCAAGAGGTTCCCTGTGAACTGACACAGCAGCCGCAATCAATGCTCCGGCGGTACATCAATGTGCTGTTGGGTCGAACTAGCCCGCTTGACAACACACAACACTGACCAGGAGGTTTGACATGAAAAACGTGATCTTTGCTCTAAGTGCTGTACCCATGCTTGCTATCGGTGCCCAATCATCCCCAATTGGATCGTACTTGTCCGTTTCCGAGACGTGCGCCTATCTCAGTGGAGAAGCGGCCCAATACCTCAATTGTGATAACGAACGCGTTGATCGACAGCAGTTGCCAATCTATTTCAGCGTCAAGCGAAATGCAGATGCCTACAGCGGCGAAGATCTTCCGTTGTGGTGCAACCGCGAGGAGTGCGTTGCAAACACAGGGCCGTTCATCATCACGGCAAATTATGGAGAACTGCGTCAATGGCCTTAGAAATTTCTCATGTTGTGGTGTTGACAATATTGGGATCCGTGATTGATTTAAATACAACTATAAATGGAGGTGAGAAATGATATATCGAGTTCTGTTAGGTGCGTGCTTATTGACTGTCTCGTGCTCAGCGATGGCCGTGTCAGTTGGTCCCACGTCGGCCGTGTACAGCCCATCCGAAACAACAGGGGTACTCACTGTTGACAACAGTAATGGGGATGGTGAGGTGACTTACCGAATATCTGTTGATGAGGTTGTGGTGATAGACAGTAAGTCTGTGCGCCAGCCCAGCAACAAGATCCGTTTTGCCCCCGCACTCATTACCGTGCAGCCCGGAAAGACTCAGACCGTTCGCTACCTGCGCGGTAGTTCAGGAGCTTCTGAGGAGGTCTATCGGATCAAGATGACCCAGCTGCCTAATCCTGGCGCGAAAGGAATTCAGACGCTTGCACATCAAGACTTGTCATGGATTTGGCGCAAAGACTCTTCAAAGCCGATCTTGGTGGGGCGCTTAAACGCGAAGCAATGGTCTGTGACAAACAGTGGTGACGCCACAGCCCAAATTGTGTCTCCAACGACGGGTGGATCCACTCAGTCTGGATTGATGGGGTACGTGCTGCCGGGTGAAACCCGTGTGTTTCAGGTGCCCAATCTCTCTGGTGGGCCGGTGAGCGCAATTGTCAATGGTCAACGGATGGAGATCAGTGAAAGATGAAAATTAACGCCACCGCATTCGCCGTGGCGTTGTCGTTGTCTTTCATCTTAGGGGTGGCTACAAACGCGCGCGGGGCAGACATATCGGAGACGACACTTGCAGCCATTGATATCAACGGCAAGCGTGTAAGCACCGTTGAATTGGTGCAGTTGTCCAGCAATGGTGCCATTGGATTTACCCGTGCGCGTTGGCAAGAGTTCGGCGTGGTTCTTTCAAGCGATGTTCCAGGCGAGGTGGTCTATACACGTGATATCGGCGCGCAAGTTCACTTCAATGGATCGACTCAAACGTATGAAGTGTCCGTTCCAGCGAAATTCTTGCCCAATCAAGACATTGGCGCGTCTGTGGGACTTTCAACAGAAATCACCAAACCTGCAATGGGCGTGATGCTCGGGTATGACGTCGCGGTGCTGCAACAGGACTCACAAACGTTTGGCTCCCTTGGCTATGACATCCAATCAGACATCCTGGGCGGCTTTCTTCTGTATACCGCCCAATTCAATGTTGCGCCTTCCAGTCGCCAGCACAGCCGTGCACTGACGACGTGGAGCAAGGACTTCTACCAACGCCGATTGCAGCTACAAGCCGGTGACGTATTTGCGACCAATCCCTATTCAAACTTGGTTCGCACCGTCAATCTTGCGGGGCTTTCCATTGGCACCGATCGGCAGTTGTCCGGATCTCCGTTTTATCCTGTTCCTGTCGTTGGCGGCGTTGCGGATACACGCTCCACGGCCGAGATCATCGTGAATGATCGGAGTGCATCAGCAGAGCTAAAGCCTGGCCCTTACCAATTCTCAAATTTGTCGTACACGACGGGACTGAATGACCTGTCGCTGGTCGTCCGTGATGAGTTTGGTCGTGAGGCGAGAGTTGTACGAAGCTTTTATGTGTTGCCGAATTCTTTGAAGGGTGGGTTGAGTGAATGGGGCGCGCAAGCGGGTCTTGTTCGTGAGGGCTCATTGGGCAACGCGTACGGAGCCTTTGCCGCAAGCGCGTTCTACGCACGCGGCCTGACGGACCGGTGGACCGTCAGTGGCGGGATCGTAAGGTCGCAGGGCGAAACAAACATCCAACTGGGCAACACGTGGAATATGGGTGTCGGTGGCGCGCTTTCGTTATCAATCGCCAAATCCGGCTCGGGTTCCGCTGCAACATTGGCTTACGAGCGACGCAGCAGGGCGTGGTCGGTCCACGCCAGTCAGACGCGCGTTTGGGGGGACTACTGGCAGCTTTCGGATCCACGCGGTTGGTCGTCAATCCCCATGCGAACCACGACATTGGGAGTGGGAGGCTTTGTCGGGAAGGTGTCCGGGGATCTCAACTACACGGAAATCCTGTACCAGGAGGAGAGGGCTGCACGTGAATATTTCACCGCACGGCTTCGCTACAGGATTTCGACAAGCGATGAACTGAGTTTGTACGCTCGGTACGAGCCTGCAAGCTCCACCAAGGATGTGATGCTGTCGTGGCGTCATCGATGGGGAACAACCACAAGCAACGTGATAGCCCGCGCCGCCCCCGACCTGACGATCAATGGCCAACTCAATGGAAGGGGTGTGGTTGCCGGTGTGCCGGTCACTTGGCAGGCGTCTAATACCGACATTGGCGCGGGCAGGACTACCTATGCATCGGGTTCTGCTCAGTTCAAAACGGCAGACGTGACGGCAGGGGCGTCAGTAGGGGCGTCGCCGATGGGGCACGCGCGCGCAAGCGGTGCGGTATGGATCGGGGAGGGCGGTTTCGTACCCACCCGCCGTTCTTACGGATCATGGGCTGTTGTGCGCGTTCCAGGGCAAAGCAACGTCAGCCTGACCGCCGCAGGGCAACGAGCGATCACAAACAAGAACGGCACGGCTGTACTCAGCAACTTGGTTGGCCTGCACCGCAACACAGCGTTTTTGGATCAGCGAACACTTCCTGACGACGTTCTCATAGAAAGCGGCAAGGTTGGCTTCACGGCTCCACGCCGAGGTGGTGCGTTGATTGATTTCCCGACACGCAACAACACGATGCGCCAATACCAAATTGTGCGTCATGGTGCGCCATACGCGGTTGATAAATTGGCCTATAAAGGCAGCGATGTGCGGGTGAGCGAAGGCTACTTTGTTTTGGATAACCCTGAGGCCAATTCTGTTGTTGTCGCCGTCACACCTGATGGATCGTGCGAGGCGGAGTTGGTGGTCGATGCAGATTTGTATTCTATTTCTGATATTGAGTGTAAATAAGCTTGACAGACTATATGTTTTTGATTAAATGAGTTGAGCGAACATTATCGCTATACTTTTTCAATCATTCTTAAGGGGGTAAAAATGTACAAATCAACTATCTTGGCGTCTGCATTGCTGTTGGCTGCTTCTGGTTCGGCCTACGCTGCACAAAGTGTTTCAATTCCTGTCACTGTCAATGTGACATCTGAGTGTGACATTCAGAACTTTAACGGCGCAACTGTTATCGACGTATCGTTGTCCCAGCGTGGACAATCCGTACCAGGGAGCGTGTTTGTCACTTGCAACGACCAACTGCCTTACAAATTGGAAGCTGATACTTCTGCCGCTGGTGAAATCACTGTAACGGATGACAATACCGGTAAATCGTATCCAGTTAAAATCACCCAGGGCATTCTGCCTGGAGGTGGCGCAATCTTTAGTACCGATGCAAACAGTGGCGCTATCGCAGGAGTCGGCAATGGTCAAAGCCAGATGCATCAATTCCAAGTTGCGTTCAATATGGATATGTCACAGGGTGCCCAAAAGGTTCCTCAGAGCGGAACGTACAGCGGCTCATTAGAAGTTACGGTGGTGTATTGATCGTACTCAAGTGGGATGGATTAAAAGGACGCAGAAATGCGTCCTTTTTTTGTCTTGACAATATTGGCATCCGTGTTTGATTGGAGGTACACCAATCAAATAGGGGGTTGTATGAATGCTAAGTCAAGTCGGGTTCCACCATTATTGTTCTTGTTCGTTACTGTTCTTTCACCTCTTCTTGGGGTTCTCGTTCAAGTCGTATCTATCTTCAATGCCTTTTCATATTTGCAGCCCCGTGATGTTCTGGCTTTACTTTTGACAAACGCCGTCTGCGCGCTTTCCATTCTGGCTATGGCAGCCCAAGGTCGCTACTTCCTATTTAAGCAAGCAGTGTTGGTTGCATTGTTTGCAGTTGTCGCATGCAACGCACTCATCGATCCGCAGCTGGGTCATCTGGTATTTGCAGCAGTTTTTGTGCTCGCATCATTGGTGAGTACAGTTCATTTGCACTTGCTTGCGTTGCTGCGTTCCGAGCACGACGGCAATGACAGCACGCTTCAAGCGTAAGGGGCGAACACTCATTCACCGATCCAAATCCATTCCTTTGCGAACTTCAAGCTTGACAATATTGAGTTCCGTGTTTGATTGGTTGTATATCAATCAATCAGGAGGTCGTATGGTCAGTAATGAACATGAAGCGAATGAAATCGAGGGGTCTGGTGATAGGGAGTGGCTGACCGTCGTCGCGTTCAATCCCGCAATGTCATTCGATGAAGATTATGAGGATCAATTCGTCATCGAGCAGTTGAGTGCTGTCTGTAAAGTCGAGTACCTTGATGATGACGGCGACGAGTGCGTGGAATGGTTTGAGGCAGTCTTAAATGATCGGGGCCTGCACTTTGATGGTCCAGACTCTCTTATGGACGATGATATGGCCAGCGACTATCTGTATGAGTGCGTAAGCAGCGCTTTCGAGGACGCAATCGACTCGCGGATCTATGATTTGGGGTGCACTGTTGATCATCAAGTCATTCCCTCTACAGCGCGTGATGCTGAATTGACCTTTGAAATGGTTGGTGCATGCCAACTTCAAGAGTTGGCTGGCGGTTATTATTTATGCACGCGTAAGTTCGCAGAATTCGACTACAAGGGTCCGACGGTCCTAGAAGATCCTGCACCCTATTACTTCATGGAGCGTGACTCTGACTCCATAATCCCCGTTCACTCCATCGCCGACTATGTGTCTGTTGTCAACAATCTTGATGATGAATTCCAGCGCTTGCGGATCTCCCAAAGCGTAAACGAAGTTCAGTCTGTCGGTGATGTGCAGCGGGCCGTGCAGGTTCGGCGAATGTGAGCACTTTAGAAACGCTTCGAACGATTTCTGAATCGAACGATGCGATTTGGGATGAGATATTTTCGTTCGACGATGTGCGATATCGGCTGATCGGACGGTATTTGCAACGCCGTGCCTGCGGCTATGTCTTCTTTTCCGTCGATGGCAGAACCGCAAAACTGGATGATCTGGCAAACGCAATGGCGGGGTCCTTCTACCGTTTGATGGGAACTGACGTGGGTGAGCACCCATTGGAGAGCCAGGTCCAACCCATCCGCTTGCTGTGGCCGTACATAGATGCCCTGGCTCAAAGCACGCCTGAGCAGCGCCAAAAGATCCTATTGGAACGCGCTGTCCGCAGCGCTAAGGCCGCTGAAAGCAGGCCGCGTAGGATGTGATGCAGTCCAGATTACGGAGCTAAAAGCACTGGTGACGATGGCTGTCACCGACCAAAGCCCACCACAGCCAGACGTACGTGTTGTGCTACCGGTGACGCAGTATGCGCTTGAGGCGGTGTGACCGGCTTGGTTCCTCTGCTCTGGGCTATCATGAGCGGACTAGGGGACAAGGACGACCATATGAAGATGACGCCGGAGCTGGCACAGGATCTTGTGCGGCTGCAACCGTTGATGGACAAGGCAAACGAGCCTGGGGCGGACCCTCACACTGTTGCAGCTGCGTTCGCTGCCAGCCAAAGCATTGTGCGAACACACAACCATGCTTTCGCTGAGTATTTTGCAGGGCGGTTGAGCAGTGTCGCGCTTTCGTACAATCGTGGAGAGTTTAATTACTCTTTCAAGGACGCCGCAGATGCGTCCCAAGCCTTCACGATGTTGTCAATGCAGCAAGTCAACGACGCCAAGTCCAAGGCAATTTCCGGGGCGGCGGTCAACTTGCTGCTCAAAGACATGCAGTACAAATCGAGCTTTGACAGTGACCAATCCTACGTGACGGCAATCCTGATGATTGCCCACTCGATGTACGCCTTTCGCGTGTCCACGTTCAACCAGTTTGTGGCTGAGGGACGAGGTGGCCAAGGCGCAACGTTTTGGCGTTATTTTGCCATCGGTGCAGTCGTTGTTGGAATTGCCTACCTTATCCTTGGCTAATTTTTCTGCTTAAGCACAGTCAGCTGTAAGCGGGCAGTGTATCGAGGAGTTATCAGTGTTCAAGCGTTTGATGCTGTTGTGCATCGGGATGGCTGTAATTCCCGATGGTGTTGGTGCGCCTAAGTCCAATGCCCAAGGCCCAGCCGGAGGGTACATGCCTTTGACACAAGGCTGCGTGTTGGAGGAGGGGATGACGCTCGGTCCCAACTTCAAGGGGCATTCGGTCATGGCGGTGGTTGCGGCGATAGGAAATATCCCGCCTAAAGATCAGTACGAAACCAACGATGAGTTCAAGATGCGCACGGAGAATGTGCTGTCCACTAAGCCATCTGCTTTGCGTGACGATCATCTATGTGTGATCAGTGCCGGTGCGCGTTTGACGGATGACTTCGATGCGGACGCACAAGTGCTGCGGGTGCGCACACTTGGTACGTACAGCAGCCGATGGTTTGATGGCGAGAAATACCACGATATCGCCAAGGTCTACGGGGGTGAAAGAAACGTTCGCAGAAGCGTCTACGACGCAAGCAACGCCTATGGGGTGTCGGTGTCTGTCACAAAGAAGAAGCGGGACGCCTATTACGTGGCCTTTGACAAGCAATCAGTGGTGGAGGCCGGAGAGCTTCCAGGGCTTTCGTACAAGGAGCTTTCACTGAGAGCTGACGTGGAAATGAGTGGTGCTGATGCACGCGCTCAAAAGGATGATATTGATGTAGTGTATTTGTACGGTGTTGTTCGCCCGTATGTGGGTAGCCACTCTGAGTATGAGTTCCCGAAAATTGATTGGCCCTTTGAGTCGGAAGAAAAACAGACGCTGGTAACCGCATCCCTCAAGAAGTTTGCTGTCATCAACGTTCGCACTGGTCTAATTTTGAAAGTGTTCGATCTGGCCGGGCAGCAACCTTCGGCATCCACCAGTTCTAACACCAATAATGGTGATCTCAGGAGCCTGGGGCCGTCTTCAATCAAGAAGCCCTTTGTGGTCAAGTGAAGGATCGAGGGGCGACAGTGTTTTCGTAAGCCAGCTTCGTTCCTCGATCACAATGCTCAGACTGTGACAGTGGCTGAAATTTTCTCGATGTCGGTGTGCAGCAACTTGTAGACTAAGTGGATGTACTCACGTCCATAGCACGATCCCATGAAGCCTGTATATCGAGCGTCTGTGGGGATGTCTTCAAAACTTGCAACATCCTCGCAGAGTTCAATGCCTGTTTCAAAACTATTATGAACGGATCTGACCATTGTTGCAGGACGATATGTTGTGTCTTGAAACATAGCATCGAACACGGGCGTTAGAACTTGCAGTACGGTCAAGTTTCGCTCGACTGCTTCGGCAGCGGCGTCGCTCATCGTGTCGGCGTTCAAGAAGCACGCCAGTACGAAATACTTTGGGCTTGGTGTGTTCGCATCTTTGTACGTGATAACGATGGTGTTGGTCATCCGGTAGTTCTGCAATTCGGACTGCTTTGTGCGCGCCTTGTTTTCAATGATCTTTGTGAAATGATGTCTCATGATTTCTACGCCAATATTTACAATCGTGACAGATCGATCAAATTGATATTGATTGTGGTTTGTGCGTGATTGTTGTGGCTGCAATGATCAAGTCCGTAACGTTGGTCACGCCTGGCTCTTCGAAAAGTGAGCGCCGAAAATACAACGTGTGGCTGTTGGTATGCGCGCGATATCGCCCTAACTTCTGAACCACATCCAACGGGATCAATGCAGCGTACTCAACAATCAGATTGCTGTTGAAGACCACTGCGGCGAGTTGATCAAATGGCCCTGATGCAAGGTTCCGTAACGCGCTCAATTGCGTGCTTTTGTTGGCGGCGGTCAGTCTTCTGCCTTTGATCTGATACCGTGTTCCATCTTGGCCGACTGCATCAAATCCTGCCTGAGATCCCACCGCCAAGGTGGCATTGAGTGCACGCGCCACCAATGTCTCCGTGTAGTCGGCCACTGGGTTGTTCGAAGAGCGTATGACCCCCCGCTGCCGCAGTGCATCCATGACGGTGCAATGGAGATCCAGCAATTGTCTATCCGTCAGATCTTCGGTATTCATTGCACAATCCTTGTCCACTGCGCGTGCGCCAGTCCTCATCATATCTGGGGCTACAGTCTTCGGGCACTAAGCCGCTAGACTGGCATCTCAAGGGAGGGGCGCTATGGGTGGTTCCGTTGGGTTCGTGGTTCTGGTGCTTGTACTCGTGGTCTTGTTCAAGGTTGCAGCGTCCAGGGACAGGGTGATCGGTGAACTGCGGGAACAGTCCGGTCAGCAGAGTCGAGAGATTGCCGCGCTGCGACAGGTGGTGGACGCAGTTGCGGATCGTGTGCTTCTCACCCGTGAGCAACGACGGGTCAAGTGGTTTGACGAACTGCCGCCGTTCGCCCTGGATGACTTCAAGTCTTTCAGCGCGGGTTCCGAGCGCGAGTTGATCATGGCCTGTGGGGGCAGCGATGAGGCCGAGGTCTTGGGGTTGCACTACCGACACGACCGCCTTGAGTTCCGTACCGATGGTGAGAAGGATGCGGTTGCCTACGGGGTTGCTCGCCCATGGGCAACTGTTGAGGATCGTCCAGTTAAGATCTATCTCAATCAGTACGCGCTCGTATCAAAAATCGTTGGGCTGGATCAAGACGGTTTCGTGAAGCTTGCTCCGTACAAAGCCCGCTTGCCTGAGTGAGGGTGCGCGCATGGACGACGAAATTGATAACTTGATTGCGCAGTTGCAACGGGTGAATTCCGAAGAGTTCGATTGGAGTACCGAGAGCGAATTCCCGAATTTCGTGACTGTGCCGGGTGGTCAGTGCCACTTTTCCACCCAAGCACAGTTGAGCCTGACCAAGATCGGACGATTGATCCACGGCAACAGATCGGTGTCAGTGCCACGCATTGAGTCCGTTGAGTTGATCAAAATGCTTCGCACTGTGGCGGCCTATGCTTACGCTGACGGGCTGTTGGTTCGTGGGGACAAAGCTTCAATACGCGCGGGCAAACGCGTGTTGCTTGAACGGCTTGAGGACAGAATCAAGCAGGCTGCTGCACCTATCACCCACGTTTTTCCAGCTTGGACCAGTGGGCTTGAGCGAAAAGGGTCTGTGCTTCTTGGGCCGGTGAAGGTGTTGGCTGTGTCGGATTGGTTGAAGACTGTTGAGATCTATTCCGGCCCGGATGATGTCTGTATGGACGCTTCATGGAAGCAAGCCGTACAAGGGCTTGTCCCAAAACCTGATGATGCGCGGGCATCCCTTTTGGTTGATGCGGTCGAGGAGGCTGTGGGGACATGCAACGCTGTTGTCATCGTGACGATAGAGGGCTTTGAGGGGGAGTTCTCAAGAAAACTCGCGCACATCGCATCAAAGAATTGCCTCGACATCCTCTCGCTGCTTCATGAAACGCCGGATACTTTCGTCACTCAGGGGCTTCTTGAAGATCGAGTGCAGCCACTTGAGACGCGTACGCTAAGCGAGATCGATGGATTTCTAAATATCGCCGGAAACAGAAAGCTAAGGCCTATGCTTGCGGGCGCAAGGTTGGTGGCCGTTTTGGAGCGCGTTAGCGACTTGGGGAGTTCCATTTCCAAAGTGGTCAAGGCGGTTTTGACTGATCCTGATGTTGCGCAACCCCAGTTGTGCGCACGCTGGTCTATGGCGCTTCATTGGTTTGCAGAAGGTTGCCGCGAAACCGATGATGCGGTTGCGGTCGCGAAAATAGGTACATCCCTGGACGTCCTGTCTGGTGGCGGCAAAAGAGCTGGAATTCTGAAAACTGTATGCTGTCTTTTAGGCGCAGATGGCAGTGCGATTGTAACGAGGTGGCCGGAGCCAAAGACGTTGGAAAAATTGGTGGAAGAGATTTACGAGTATGGCCGCTCTCAAATTCTGCACGGCAACCACGTGGACAGGCTGAAATCTTTTGCAGAACTGCGTCAGGTTGCTCAGCAGCTTTGCGGCATTGCGCTTCGCATCTCACTGGAGCGCTTTGGTTTCTATGACGGTGCAGATGATCAAAAGGCTTTCCAATCAATGATGGCATCACCAACCTCATAGCGGTGGCGCGGCTGCTCAACGGATCATGTCGGCCCGCCCTTTCATACAATTTCAACAGGAGATGACAGTGACGCACGTGCCGGATATGGATACACAGGTGTCGCTGTTCTTGTTGCGGTCGCGTGCGCGAACCGCCGAGATCCAGCGACGTTCTTCAATGAACCAAACCTTGGATATCGAGGCGCAGACTCGCCACCGAGTTGCCGCTGAGGGTTGGGAGCGCTGCCTGTTGCGAGAGGGGCCGCGCCATGCTGAGGAGGTCATTCAATTGTGGTGTGTTTTGCAGGCCAAACGGGCCGCATTTGAGAAGCTGTCAGGTGATCAGTCGGTTGTTGATCAGACCGCGCAATCCATGCGCGCGGACGAAAAGCTGAACGCCGAAATTGACAAGTGGATTGTCGGCTCTGCTTTTCACGACACTCTGCGCTCCACACAGTTCAAGACCGCCAGTGGTCGGTATCCGCCTCTGTTGCTCCAACAGAGTCCGCAGTTGAAGCAGGGCAAGGAACGTGTGGTTGCCATCTTGCGCAATGAGTTGAAGCGTGAGGGTTCAGGTGAACGTGACTACATGCATCTGAACTACCAGCTGGAGGGCCAGGCCACGCGCAATCGCGAAACGCTTGTGGACTACGCAAAGGGGCTGTGGTTCGATCATTCTGTCTACACGCGCGCGATCAAGACCATTGCAGCAGGGGATACGGATCTTCTTTTGACGTTCGACCAGGGTGTCTTCGCGGCGTATGAGCAGGCTGTGCACCAGCCCTCATTGGAGGACATCATGGTCAAGGCGTTTGCGGCGTTGTGCGCACAGACGCCGTATGGCGCGCAGGCGTTCGATAAAGAGTAGGCGGTTGTCTAGGGGCCAAGTAGGAGAGCGCCCAAGCGGGCGGATGTGAAGCCGTTCAGGCCAAGCCGTTAGTAATGCTGCTAACGATGGCTGTACCATACCGGGCCACAGCCAAGGCACGAGCATGGCCACCAGCACTCACACCAAAGCCCACCCGCAGCCCGCTGAGGCCTGCGCCCCGGTCCTGCCTGTCAATGTGACGTGTGGCTTCCCGAGCCCCGCTGAGGACTTCTACGGCGACGGAGACGGGCTGGATCTCAACCGCCACTGCATCTCCAATCCGGTCGCTACGTTCTTCGCCCACGCGGACACCGGCACGTCGATGGTGGGCTTTGGCATCCATCCTGGGGACACGCTGGTGGTGGACCGTTCGCGAACCGCACGGCATGGGGACATCGTCCTTGTGAACTGGGAAGGTGGGTTCACCGTGAAGAAGTTGGTTCAGCGACGCGGACAATTTGAATTGCATTCGTCCGCAGAAGACATTGCTCCCATCATCGTGCCGCCCGACATTGAATTGGATGTGTGGGGCGTGGTCACGTGGTCGTTTACCCGGCACGCTTGACAATATTGGCTTCTGTGTTTGCCTGAGTGTATTCAAGGCAAATAAAAGGGGGTTGATATGGGGGTGTTTCAAAAAATTAAGGATTTTTTGACTGGCGCAGGTTTTGGTGGGGTTGCCAATGCCCCTTTGGTTGTTAAGTGTAATCAGCAGCCTGTTGCGAGCATGTCAGTAGATGATCTTGTGCGCGAAAACGACATTGAGGAAATCAGGCGGAGGCTGTTGAAATGCAACGGGTGGGAGGTTGCCTGGGTTTTCAAGACTGCTTTGGAATACGGTGACCGTCTGGAAATTCTAAATCTGGCCGCAAACGCGAATGAGCATTGCTTTATCATGCATCTCCGCAGTCTGGATCCAGATCGTCCTGACTTTGAAAAGAATGTTGACATTGCCCTATCCTTGGTTGGCATGGGGGTTCTTGATCGCCGCATTGATATAGGCGACGTTCTTGCAAAATTATCGTACCTCGCCTTCAACAAAAGCAGTCACGCCCGTATTGAGCAGTTGATAGTCGCCATTATTCATCGGTGTAGTGATCTTTGCTACACCATGCTGCTTGACCAATTGACACACTCGCCAGCGGAGGCAGTGCATGACGTTCTTCGAATCATGTATGAGAATGGATGCAACTTCCATGGCGGCCCTCCTGTGGCCCCCGAGACATTTTTTTTCAACAACTGCACTGGGTTGATTTCAGACTTGATCGAGTGGGGGGTGTGTGTCGAGCGTCCATCGCACCAATACAACGGGCAAGGAATTCGTGCGGTTGCATACATCCATTCTGAAATAGATGAGGGCGAACGTCGTATTGCCGAACGTGACGCTGCAAATATCACCCAAGCGCTTGCGGACGATGGTCTTGTGCAGAGCGAAGACACCCCTAAACCAAAGAGAAAGATGTAATGAGTACGTCGCCGTCTCCATTTGGCTTGGTCGATGGGAACAACTTCTACTGTTCCGTCGAACGCATCTTTGATCCATCGTTGAGCAACGTCCCCATGCTTGTGATGTCGAACAACGACGGTTGCGCTATTGCCCGTTCAAACGAAGCGAAAGCCCTTGGTGTCACCATGGGGCAACCTATCCACCAAATTCCACCGCATATCCGTAAGCAACTGCATGTGCGCAGCGCCAACTTCGCCTTGTACGGCGACATATCCGCACGCATTGCAACGATCCTGCGCGACCTGTTCGCCGACGTGGAGGTGTACTCCATTGACGAGAGCTTCGTATCGTTCAAAGGCATCCGCGCGCAGGACAGGCGCAAGGTGGCCGCAGAAGCCCGCGCACGCATTCTGAGATGGGTCGGGGTTCCGTGCTGTGTTGGGATCGGGCCCACCAAGACGCTGGCTAAGATGGGCAACAAGATCGCCAAAGGTACGGAGCAGGGCGTGTGGAACGTCCGCCGCACCGACCTGGGCAAGTTCCCTATTGGCGACGTGTGGGGTGTTGGCCGCAAGTTCGCAGCACGCCTGTTGGCCGAAGGGATCACCACCGCAGCTGATCTGGTTGCAGCCGATCCTAGAGCCATTCAAGACCGTTACGGAGTCGTTCTGGTGCGCACGCAAACCGAACTCAACGGAGTGCGGTGCGCCGAGCTGCAGGACGCTGAGCCCGAACGACAACAGATCGTTGTCTCGCGCTCCTTTGGCTCCGAGATCCACTCCCAAAACGACCTGGCGCAAGCAGTGGCTACGTTCGCTCAGCGTGCCGCAGAGAAGTTGCGAGCCCGCAAGCTGACAGCGCACGGGGTGTGGGTGTTCCTGCACACCAACCCATTTGGAAATGCGCAGCAGTACCACCCATCCCGTACGGTTCGGCTGGTGATGCCTACGTCCGACTCGCGGACCATTTTGGAAGCAGCGCAAGCCGCAACAGCGGCTATGTACCGTCCAAACATCGCGTGGAAGAAGGCCGGTGTAGGGCTTGTGGATCTGAGCGCCGAGCACGTCCAGCAAGCCGATTTGTTCGCCCAGGTGCGCAACCCCAAATCCGAACGGTTGATGGCCGTGCTGGATCAGGCGAACCAGAAATTTGGACGCGGCAGCATGTCGTTTGCTTCATCAAGCACAGCGCCAGACACCACCGCAGCCTGGGCGATGCGCCAAGAGCACTTGTCACGTTCCTTCACGACCCGTTGGGATGAGATTTTGACAGCGCGCTGAGCGCTGGCAAATCTATACGCGCAAGGGAGTGCGTGTGTGTGTAACCCGTGTCCCTAAAACTTTTGCTCTGTTAGCGTTCAGTGTTGGTTGTGAGTTGAGTTGATAGACTTTCAACCTGCCCCTTTTGCGGGCTGGGAAAAGGCAAGTGCCGAAGAAGTCCCGAGTTGAAAAGATCCTTCCGGCCATTGGCAACCTGACGGCGGAAGAGTGCTCGAAGTTGAAGCAGGCGTTGAAGGCGCGGGAAAGCCAGGTGGAAGGCTCCGTCGTCCTCCAAAAGCGTGCGGAAAACATCAAGGGCTGTCCGCACTGCGGTAGCGTCTCCTTCCAGAAGTGGGGACGCTATAAGGGCAACCAGCGCTTTCGCTGCCACGATTGCGCCAAGACCTTTTCCCCCATCACGGGAACGCCACTTGTCGGGTTGCGCCATAGCGAGAAGCACATCGCCAATGCGAAATGCATGGTGGCAGGGATGACGGTTCGCGAGACGGCGAAACGGTTGGGCGTGAGTGTTCCTACCGCCTTCCGCTGGCGTCATCGGTTCCTGGAAGCCATGAGCCAGATGAACCCTGTCGAGTTGTCTGGGATCGTGGAAGCCGACGAAACCTTCTTCAAGGAAAGTTTCAAGGGCCGGAGAAAGGACATGCCCCGTCCGGCCAAACACCGTGGCGAACCCGCCAGCCAGCGAGGCCTGTCGCGTGAGCAAATCCCCGTGCTGGTCGCTCGCGACCGCTCCACCGGCAAGACCTTGACCAAGGTGCTCCCCTCGCGCACGGCCAAGGATATTGGCAAGGCTCTGGTTCCCGTTCTGGCTACGGATGTTGTGTTGTGTTCGGACAACGCCAGCGCTTATCGCACGCTGGCCAAGGCCATGGAGATTGAGCTGCGCTGCGTGCCCGCCAACCCCAAGAAGAAGCGCAAGGGCGAGGTCTACCACATCCAGAATGTCAACGCTTACGACAGCCGCTTGAAGCGTTGGATGTTTCGGTTCCGGGGCGTGGCCACGAAGAACCTGCCGAACTATCTGGGTTGGCACCGCTACTTGGATGTGCCGAAAAACCGCCCGACACCTCGCAAGTTCCTCACGGGGGCGCTAGGGGATTAGTCCTGGCCATTGACACTGGCCAGATTTCCGGTAGAAAGATGAGAGTTCACTACCGAGAAGCCCCCATGGCTGGAAAACCTGTTGTCGCACTCGTAGCCGATCCGGCGGCTGTCTTGAAGGCGTTCAAGGACATCGACCGCAAGCGGCGAAAGCCTTGGCATGGGGAAGAGGAAGTTCGGCTGGCTTGGGTTAGCGCGCTGGAACAGGCCACCGGTCTTGATTTTGACGCCGAACGGCAGAAGCGCGACAGCAGCTACAACAATGTGGTCATCGAGTTCAAAGGCCCAGGGCTATTCAAGGGCAGCGACAAGAGCGCCAAGTTCATTGAGGCAACAGACAAGCGTTTGTTGCCCTACATCACGAAGTTGGCCGCCCAGCAAGGACTTCCCGAGGCCGACTTCATCGGCATTGCCATCGACGGCGAACATATCTGCTTTACCCAGGTGCGGGACGGTGCCATCCACGCCGGCCACCTCCTGCCGTTCTCGATCCAGTCCTTTGGTCTGGTAGTTGACGCTTGCCTGGACAGCATTCGCCCAGCAGTTGAATCCGCGAACCTCATCCGGGACTTTGGCCATGGCTCGCCCGTGGCAACCGATGTCATGCAAGTGTTTGCCGACGCACTTTCGGCGGCTCTAAAAGATTCCAAGCGTTCGAAGATCAAGATGCTTTATGAGGAATGGAAGAGCCTCTACGGTCAGGTTGCGGACCTGACGACAGACCAGAAGGAAGCCATCAACAAGACCCTGAACTTCACTTGGACGGGGCCGACAGAACAGAGTTTGTCGGGGCGACTATTCGTTATCCACTCCTATAACTCGCTATTGATCAAGTTGCTTGCTGCGGAGATCGTCTCTGCGCACAACCTTGCTGCGGAGAAAGCCCCCGCTGAAGCCATGTGCGCCCTGCTCACGCCAGACAAGTTGCTCCAGAAACTCGAAACGGACATCGAAGGCGGTCAACTTTTCAGTGCGTCAAACATCAATGGGTTCGTCGAAGAAGCCATCTTCAGTTGGTATCTGGAAGCAGGCAAGGACAAGCGCTTTCAAGCGAACTTGGTTCAGTCGTTGAAGGCGCTGCTGGGCAAATTGTCCCTGTATCGCACCGATCATCTGGATCGCCAGCGCGATACGCTGCGCGACTTCTACCAAGATCTGGTGCCCGAAACCCTGCGCAAGAGTCTGGGCGAGTTCTACACCCCCGACTGGCTGGTTGACTTTACCGTTGATCAAGTCAAGGACGGAGACTGGCTCGGTAAGCGTTATCTCGATCCCACCTGCGGGTCCGGTGCTTTCCTGATTTCGGTATTGAGGCGCAAGAAGAAGGAAGCAATGAGCAAAGGCCTTGGTGTTTTGCCCACAATCGAAGCACTTTGTAGCGAAGTGTGGGGGTTTGACCTCAACCCACTGGCGGTCCAAACCGCGCGCGTCAACTTCCTGATGGAGATCGCCGATCTACTCAAGCAAGCGCCAGGCACCCCGGTTGAAATCCCCGTTTTGCTCGCGGACGCCATCTATTCGCCCGCGCCCGATCCAATCGACGGGCAGAAGGTAGTGCCATACGAGATCGGCAGTAGTGAAGCCAACCTGAAGATCAAACTTCCCGCAGCACTTGCTTTCAATCGTGAGCGCTTGGATGAAGTGCTTGAAGTGATGGGGGAGCAAGTCGAGCAAGACCAGGAGTTCCATACCGTCCAGGCATTGCTGCTGTCCTCGGGGCTTGTCTCGGACGAAGAAGGAAAGGAATGGGCGCTGCCGCTACACGAAACCTATGATCAGGTGCTCAACCTTCATCGCAAGAACTGGAATGGCATTTGGTTCCGGATCGTTCGCAACTTCTTCTGGTCTGCCACTGCTGGGAAGTTCGACGCCATTGTTGGCAACCCACCCTGGGTGCGCTGGTCCAGTCTTCCGGAGGCCTACCGCAATCGCGTCAAGTCGGTTTGCGAAGGCTACGACATCTTTTCCAAGACCAAACATCACGGTGGCAACGAGCTGGATATCTCCGCCATGATCACCTACACCACGGGCGACAAGTGGCTGAAGGATGGCGGCAAACTGGCGTTCGTTATCACCCAGGCTGTGTTCCAGAACCCGTCCTCGGCTGGGTTCCGCAACTTCCGGATCAATGAGACAGGCAATCTCGTGCCTATCAGTGTTGACGACTTGAAGGCCCTGAAACCTTTCCCGGACGCAGCCAACAAGACTGCGGTGGCCGTATTTGAGAAGACCAAGCGCGCACCGAAGTATCCAGTTCCGTATTGTGTTTGGGACGCCAAGGAAAAGGACGAGGTTGACACGCACGGACGCAAGAAGCGGGAAAGCCGGTCGATCAATCCCGCGTTGACGCTAGACAAGGTAAAGAGTCTTACGGTTCGCACCGACATGGCCGCCGATCCGATCTCTGGCGGAGGATCACCATGGGCAATCTTGCCCGCCGGCCGGTTTGCCATTTTGCAGCCCATGGCCGAAGTGGAAGAATTGCCTTGGGTTGAGGGTCGCAAGGGGATCACTGTTGACCTCAACGGCATCTATTTCGTCAGGGTTCTCGACGAGAACAAGAACGACAAACTTGTCCAGATCGAATCCAGGCCGAAAGCCGGACGAACAGATATTGGCCCTGCTCGTAAGGCGTGGATAGAGCCAGACTGGCTCTATCCACTAATCAAGGGTGCCGCCGACTTCCAGCCTTGCTACTTGAAGCCCGTCGAAGAACTGTTTGCGATCGTTCCCAACAAGGGGATCAAGAAGGCGGATTTTGAGAAGGCAAAACTTGAATACCAGTCGTTGAAGAAGACGAAGGGCTATCTTGATCACTTCAACAAGAAGGGAAACGAACTACTAGAACAGCGCTCCACTTACCGTGGCCGCATGCTGGCAATGGGCGCCCCCTACTACGCCATCTACAATGTCGGCGACTTCACCTTCAAGAAGTGGAAGGTCATCTGGGCGGAGATGTCCGGCAAGTTCAGCGCTGCAGTGGCTGGTAGTGCCGATGTCCCACTGATTGGAAAACGCCCGTATGTTCCGGATCACAAGATTTTCTTTGTGGCCATGGACGACAAGGTAGAAGCCCACTACCTGTGCGGCATTTTGAACTCGACGACGGTGGCTGAGTTCGTCGAGAGCCACAATGTTGCCATCCAGGTCGGCGACATCTTCAAGCACATGCGGTTGCCGAAGTTTGACCCGGCCAATCAGTCCCATGTTGACCTTGCCAGAGAGGTCGAGGCTGCCCACGAGGAAGCAGACGCAACGAAGCGAGGCGTGCTTGTCGATAAGATCCGTGAGGACGCCGACGCCTTGATGGAAACCTGGCTGGCTGGGCTACGGAAATCCGCTGCGAAGAAAGCCAAAAAGCGCCCTGGAAAGTAGAGAATTTTGGCCTAACTATCTGATTTGAAAAGGGCTTGGAATCAAGCCCTTTTTCTTGCGTGCGTTTGAAAACCAACACCCAACGCTAACAGAGCCAAAACTTTTAGGTGTTGGACGTAGGGATGGGAGGAGGCGTAGATGCTGGCAGTTTGGGCTGGCGGCGGCGGCGAACAGACTCAGGATTGGACCAGCTTGCGGCGACGTCATCCACAAGGTCATAGGCTTTATGTTGGCGTAACGCGTCACCTTCAATGCTTACCTTTTCTTCATTGCGCGCGGTCACGTAATCCTGCTGAAATTGTTCGTGCTGCTCTGGCCGCGACCATTTGAGCTTCAAGGTCTGAATGCTGCGGGAAACGGTTGCACGATCAATGATCACGTCTGCGGCCAGATCGCGCAGCACTTCTCTTTTGTACTCGGAACGCCGCAACTTGTTTTGCAGTTCTTCGATCAGTCGAGATTGCTGCTGGATCTTCTGTACGTTCTCCATTGCATTGCGGTGTTGAAGATCACTTAGACGTGCCTCCTGCTGATCAAGTTTGATCTTCTTAAGCTCGTTGGCATGGGCAGCGCGCTGCGTTGCTTCGCTGAGCAGATTGGATGTGTCCTGGCCGCTGCTGATAATGGTTCGGCCGGTGCTTTCGAGTAAGTTCATATGTATACCTCCCTGTCCGTTTCGCCAGCTACATCAGCAATAATTGACTCTGTCAACGTAGTGCGAGTTGCGTTGCTGAAAAACAATTTGCGCATAGCTTGACAATGTTGAATTCCATGTTTCCCTGAATTCATTACTACTAACAAGGGGGTTTCATGGGAATAATTGAATTTATCACTTTCTCTGTATTTGGATTTATTGTTGGTGCGTGTAGCTATACCGCATATTACTTTTACAGATTTCGAAAAAAGGGGGAAAGTCGATTAAAGACTGAGTCAATCGATGAGGATGCTGTCCAGGACGAACATGTGGTGTATGTTCTCAAGGCAATAGAGCAATCTGAGCGTAAATCAGTGGGTGTCTACTGGGCGCGTGACGCGTACTTGCGTCAGAGTCTTGAAGACTTTACTCAGATCGTTTCGGCGTGCGGTGACGTCAACTATGAATCGGGCGGCGTCGTCAGCGACAAGAGTCATTGTAAGAACGCCACTTTGTTGCACGAGTGCATTAAGGATGGGGCGTATGAATTCGCGAGCGTTTTGATTGGACACGGCGCAGATCCAAATGTTGGCCTTGAGTGTTTGGGTGAACCTACAGAGTATGAGTCCTTGAATAAGACACCCCTTCACTCAGCAGTCCAAGTTGGCAGGATCGACCTCGTAGAACTGTTGATTAAAGCTGGAGCTGATTACAGTGCGGTGGATAGCAATGGAAGCACGCCGTTGTGTGTTGCAGCGACCAACGACAACATTGCTATTGCAAAAATCCTGTTAGCAGCGGGAGCAAATCCGAATAGTGTGCACGAAACCGAGATCTGTCCGCTTCTGTGTACGAAGTCAAATGCGATGGCAAAGCTTCTTGTGTCTCAAGGCGCGGATGTAAATATGATGTTTAAAAATGGTTATCCGCTTCTATCCTTTTTAATTATCAAGAGAAAACCGAATATTGCCCGTTTCCTGCTTAAGAACTATTCATATAGTTTTGATTTTCGCGACGGCGACGGTGAATTGCTAGAAAGGCATCCGCTGTGGGTGGCTTACTTCTGTAACTGGTATGAGATTTTCAAAGATCTTGCGGACGTTTCGTACTTCAACCAGCCTGGGGCGTTTGATCGTGGAATTCTGGAAGTCACGGTGATGGATGACAACTGTGAGTACGCCAGGGTTTTGCTTGAGCGCATGCTTCGGGGGAATTTCCAAATTGACGGCGAGCTTTTGTACTTGGCCAAGTCACGCCGAATGCAGGAGATGCTTGTTCAATTTGGTGCAGATCCAACGATTAAAAACCCGGAATACGGAATGAAGACATCCGATGAGTACATGGTCTACCGGGATCGTAAATTTGTGTGGCGTGATCTTGCTGATCGTGCTCCACGAATTGTGGCTGAGCACCAGCGTAAGTTGTTGGCCGACGCGGTAGGATTAGAGGATGAACCCAGTCGCGTAAAACGGCGAATGTAACGTCTAAAGAAAAGCCCGCATTGTGCGGGCTTTTGGTTAATAGGGACGTTAGTCTTCAAAGACAGTGGTGAAGCAGTCCAGTTCGTCCTCCGAGTACGTCGGCAGATCCGCTGCGGGTTCCGACTTCACTTCCTTGATGATGCGCTGTGTGTTCATTTGGTCGCGAATTGTGTAGATGGTGTGCGTGCGATTGCACTCGCGCAATGCCAGCACCTTTTCCAAGAACTCCTCATCAATGTCAATGCCTTTCGCTTTGCTGTTGCAAGTCATTGCGATATTGGTGAGGCTTGCACCGTCCTCATGATCCTTGGCAATCCGTGCCATGGAGTGCATAAAGCGTTCGTCAATGTCATGAAACTTTTTGGGTACTGTTTTCTTAGCCATCGTCGTCTCCCGTGGAAGGGGCCGATGTAGGTATATGCGATAAAAAAGTCGCGCACAAGCAGCCGTTAAACAGCACATCAGTGGATGCTTGGGTGGTAGTGAAGCAACCAACCACTAAGTTTTCGGCTGTGGAGTGGCCTACAACCCTAGCGGCTGTGGTCGGGCACAGGCTGAACCATCGTGCACTTTATGAGCATCGGCGTGCCGGAGACGTGGCCGTCGCCCGGGCAATCGAGGGTGACCGACTGTCCAGCGCGCAAACCGGCGAGCTCATCCTTACGGGCTGGGTCCAACACGGCCACAGGCCGGTTGTAGATCTCAGAGCCTTCAAGCGCCACGGAGGGCGAGCGCCTGTAGAGATCAGGCTCTTTGGCTACGACCCCCCTCACGCGAAGCCTCGCGCCCTTGTACCTCTTGTCAGCGCTGGCACTGTCGCGCGCGTACGAAGCAACCAGCACGCTGGACTCCACGGGAACTGGGGGCGAGGGGTTCCCAACAGCCGCCAGAAGCAAAACGGTCGAAATTAGGCTCATGTCGGTGTGTAATGGAGACTAGGAAGCCATGCTACACGCTGACGTTCGGAGAACGCATTGACCGCGCTTATTTTGACCCATGAACAGATGTTTGCGCTTGCTGACCAACTGTCCATTCGGGCAGTGGATGGCTCGATTACGTCCACACAGATCGATCAACTGGGCGCGCTCATCGATGCAGCGGGTGAAAGCAAAGACCTTGATTTGTTGATGCGTTGCGTTAAGGTGATCGGAGAGTTTGGCGAGTTGGACCACCAGCGGCATGGGTGCATGCTGCATTACTTCCACGCCAACGCTTTGGGATGGTTGTACATACATCGTCGTACCGATGACAACGCATTGTCGTGGAACCAGCCGGACAACACCGCTCAGATCTATCAATTGCGCTCGGCTATCGCGCATGAGGGCTATTCGGAACACTCAGCTGAGTATCGTGCGCAGATCCACTCCAACCTGGGTAACGCATTCAACAAGACTGGTCGCGTGTTTGACGCACTTGAACAGTGGCGAAAAGCCCTGACTCTTGACCCGATGCTGGCGATGGCGCAAGGCAATATGGGTGGCGCGTTGCTGTTCTATGCCCGCAACCTGTATGACTCGGGGCACAGCGAATGGATCTGCATTGAGGGCCGCGCCCAACTGCGCGGGGCCGTTGCCATTGGAGCGCATGGCGCTACATATTTTGAGGCCGCAGAACGCTTCCAATGGATGCTGGAAACAGTTGAGAAGCGCATGGATCAGTATGGTATTGACCGCAATCCGGATCTCGCCTGGATGGACAAGTTCTCACTTGGCAGGAGCTACCAGGAGAAGCAGTATCGCCGTTGGTGCCTGGACAACAGGCTGTTCCTCAACCCGATGAACGATGGGTACACACGGTCTGTGGCCGCAACCGACTCCCTTGCGCTTCCGACCCATCGTGCGGATGGTGTTGGGATCTCGTACCTCGCAGCGTTCAACCAACTCAAGCAGGAGTACATCTACGCCCGCTGGTGCTTGTTCGCTGGGCAAGATGGACAGGCAACGCACCCGGCCGACCGCGAGGTAATGTTGTCGTCCAACGCCGACAGTGCGCGCTACAGCATCGCAATTGAGCAGACCAAGTCCGCGTTCCGTGCCGCCTACTCGCTATTGGACAAGGTTGCGTACTTTGTGCGTGACCGCTGGGAGATTGGTGCTAAACGCAAATCGGCTGACTTCGCACGACTGTGGCGGACTGAACCCAAGAAGGGCACAGAGACAACCATTCGCCCGGAGTTTGAAGGCAGTCAAAATATATGGCTGCACGCGCTGTACAGCCTGTCCGAAGATATCTTCAACGAGGACATTAGACAATACGCATCTCCGGACGCTCAAGAACTGCACGTCGTACGTAATGCCTTGGAGCATCGGTTCTTCAAGATTGTTTGGACCCGCTCCGAGTGTGACGAAACATCAATGCACCACGACCGACTGTCGGAACAGATGACGTTTGACGAGTTCCAAGCCAAAGCCTTGCGTGTCTTGACTATGGCACGTTCTGCAATCGTGTACCTGAGCCTTGCAATGCATCGAGCTGAAGTGCAGCGTGCCGAAAAAGATAGTGCCCGATCCGTGTCGTTTGGGGTTCAGTCCATACCCGATGATCTGAAAGGGTAGCTCACCCATCTTTATCCGTAATCCAAGATATCTAAGGCCACCACAGGGGAAAACGAGTGAAAAGGATCTTCGCTGTAGCAGCATTGATGGGGTGTGGAAGTCTGTCCGCCGCGCCCTTGCCGCTCTCAACGGCGTGCACGCTGGAAGAGGGGGCGACGCTCCCACCGACCTTTGCTGGGCACGACATGGTGGCGGTGTACAACGCATTGAAGTCGATACCTGGGAAGGACGAATTTGAGAGTGAGGCAGATCACGCCACACGCTCCAAGGGCGCGGTTGCTGCACTTCCTGCGGCCATCGCTACGGGCCAACTGTGCGCTGGAAGCATGGTGATTAGGGCGCTGGACAACACGTGGAAGTACAACGCTGAGAAGAAGCAGTACGAAGGGGATGTGCTGTATCTAAAGATGCATCGTGTGGGTGGCTACTACGCTCCCCTTTATGGAAAGGAGACGAAGAGGCGTGAGAGTTCTTACATAGGCACCAATGCCTACGGTGTGAGTGCGCGCATCCCCAAAACTGAGCGGCAAACCTACCAAGTGGCGCTACCACAAAAAGCACTCATCACTGCTGTCTCCCATACACAGGGCTTGGAAACGGACTATGAAACCGTCGATGCCATTCTTCAAATGGAACCCGCAGACGCTCGCTCTTACAAGGGCCGTCTGACGCAGGTGTTCCAGTACGAAGTTGTCCCGCCACTCATCACACAGGACACTGAACGCGAATACCCGACTATTGATCGTCCAACCCACTACGAGGACGAGCAGCACTTCATTGAAGGACGCTTGCTCAAGATTGCGGTCGTGGACGTCCAAACCGGCAAGGTGCTCAAGGTGTACGCATTGGGAGACGGACAGTGACGTTCAAGCTCGTTGACGTTGAAGAGTTGATTGCACAGGCCAAAGCGTCGGGCGTAAGCAAGATCAGCGTGGACGTGCCGTTGCTCGCGTCGTACAGCAACGATGCGTGCGTGACACAGACCCAGTGGATGTCAGGTCCACACTGCACCAAGAACTACGCGTGGCTGCATGTGGACGGGGAGGGTGTGCCGTTTTACGCGGGATACGGGCGCGGTGTTTTTGCGTGGCAGAAGAACGGAGGTATCGCCTGGGAGTGGTTCGTCCGCGAACGACTTGGAGGTGAGTACCGCGTGGTGGTCCTGGCCGTTGGCATGTCTGAGGCTCATGCTCAAAGCATCTTTGAGCAGATGCTAGAGATGTACAACACGCGGTTGCTCAATCAGGCCAGCTTCCATCGTGGTATGGACTACGCAGCACTCAAAATTGAAAACGAGAAGAAGGCGGCAATCCGCCCGTACTACCGTATCGTCATGAGCAAGAAGCCAGCTGCAGAGATCTTCCAGGCGGCACTAACGGCTCAACAGATGCAGTACGACCTCAATCCCTACCGAACCGAAAAGGGCCGCTTTGGAGAAGTGTTGAAGGCCATGGACGCGTACCAGCCAATCAATACGTCCTTCATCACTTACATTATTGAGTGGCACATGGGACAGGATGATCTTGCGGCCGCACGTGACGCGCTGGAGGAGTTCAAGAGGCGTGTGGACCGGCCAGGATTTCGTAGACATCTCAGAGCCATAATCAATGGAAGCGAGAGAGGTGTCTATGGTGAGCAAGCAGTACACGGATGAGTTCAAGGCCGAGGCGGTCAAGCAGGTTACCGAAAGAGGTTTTGCTGTAGCCGAGGTTGCCAAGCGGCTGGGGGTCTCATCCCACAGCCTTTACCAATGGCTCCGCAAGGCCAAGAGCGAGGCCTTGGCGGGCACACCAGAGGGGTCGATGTTGCCGACGCCCAAGGACTCAGCCGAGGTGCGTCGGTTGAAGGCCGAGGTGAAACGTCTGACTGAAGAGCGCGACATCCTAGAAAAAGCCGCGGCGTACTTCGCCAAGGGGTGACGGCGAAGTACGCTTTCATGCGTGAGCACTTGGGCGAGTTCAGGCTGACGGCCATGTGTCGAGTGCTTGGGGTTAACCGCAGTGGCTACTACGCATGGGCGGGCAATTCGGGCAGGCCGCGTCGTCGTGAGGATGATCGTCTGCGCGGCCTTATCAAGCACGCGTGGCTGGCAAGCGGAACGGTGTACGGCTACCGCAAGATCACCCGGGAACTTCGTGAGGCCGGTGAACGTTGCAGCCACCATCGTGTTCGACGTCTGATGAAGGCAGAGGGCATAAGGGCAGAAATTGGCTACGGCACCAAGCCGCGCCATCGAGGTGGTCCGCCTGGGATGGTTGAAAACGTCGTCAATCGCGACTTCTCGCCCACTGCACCAAACAAGGTATGGGTCACCGACATCACGTACATCCGAACCTACGAGGGCTGGAGTTTCCTGGCAGTGATCGTCGAACTTTACTCACGGCAGGTGGTGGGCTGGGCGATGCAGTCCCAGATGACCACCGACCTTGTGCTACAGGCACTGGTATCTGCGGTATGTAAGCGAAAGCCTGCTGCGGGCTTGATCATCCACTCTGACCAAGGCAGCCAGTTCACGAGCAGCGACTGGCTATCGTTGTTGAAGCAGCATGGCATGATCCCAAGCATGAGTCGACGCGGGAACTGCCATGACAACGCGGTGGCTGAGAGCTTTTTCAGTGCACTGAAGAAAGAGCGGATCAAGCGACGGATCTACCCCACCCGGGACGAGGCACGCTCGGATGTATTCAATTACATTGAGATGTTCTACAACCCAATTCGCCGGCATGGTTTCGCTGGCAACCTGGCCCCTGTAGAGTTTGAACGGCGCTACGCGCAAAGCGGCTCATGAATGTCTACGGAAGTCTGGCCGGTCCAGTTTGCGATGGAGGCACCGGGTTCAGAACACTCCTGAATGACCTGGGCCTTGAAAGATTTGCTGTAGGTACGGCGCTGAGGGGGCATGGAAAATCCGCTTGATGGGCCAGAAATGGTGTCCACTTAAATTAGGTGGACACCATGGCCTTCGGCGGCGGTGTCGGGAAGGTGTGTTGGCCGGACGGATACTGTTGAACTACGCTGTCTGGGGCAACGGAAGTGTTTCGGCCCGACTCTGGAACGCGATCCGCAGCGACGACTGGGCAATTCCGCACGTTGGCCTGAGCAGCCTCGGGGAAATCGTCGACTGGGCGCGCCCGGATGAGTTTCCACCAAGGAACATGCGGACGAACAAGGGGCTGCGGGCGCTCGGTTACAACGTGAGGACCGGCGTTTGGCTGCGGCTGCCCGCAGCACTTGTAGGCTCCCGATCAAACCTTTACCTATCGCCGGATCGGACTGCCCCAGAACACCCTCTCTGGAAATTTAAGTCACATCAATTGCCCAGCAGATCGCGAGATGTTGCCTCTTGACTTTCGGCATGTTAGGCGCAATATCTTGCAAAGTCTTGCAAGAACTTCCTCAGGCGAGGCCGCGTGACGACGGAACTTGTGGGGGTGGTATGACAGCGCGCCAGCAGGCGATCTTCACACTCGACGAGTTGGCTGCCTACTTGAAAGTCGGCAAGCGGACGCTTTACCGGCTCGCCTCGCACGGGGAGATTCCGGCCTTCAAGGTCGGCGGGACGTGGCGGTTTCGTCAAAGTGAAATCGATCGATGGATCAATGATCAGATCCAAGCAGGCAGAAAGAAGGAGGTGATACGCACAGATGAGCAGCCAAAGTCAGCGGAACACTCCGTGTCGTCTGGGCGCGCTGTCCGTCGCCGCAGGCAAACGGAGTGAGCGAGAGTCTTCAATTTTTCGTCTGGAGGTGTGACATGGACATTGATTTCAAGAAATTGGCTCCCTGGAACTGGTTCAAGAAGGAGCAGGAAGAACAACAGAGCACTGCCTCGCTCCCGGTGCAGCGCAATGACCTGCCGGTGGCGGGTGGACCCGTCAGTCCCATCCTGCAATTGCATCGCGAGATCGACCGCCTGTTCGACGACGCGTTTCGAGGCTTCGGTTTCCCGACGCTGGCCATGCCACGCTGGCCGTCGGACTGGCCGGGCATGCTGAAGCCGGCGCTGGACATCCAGGAGACCGACAAGCAGTACAAGATCGCCCTGGAAGTACCCGGCATCGAGGAAAAAGACATCCAGATCACGCTCGACAACGACGTGCTGCTGGTGTGCGGTGAAAAGCGTCAGGAGCAGGAAACGAAAGACGGCGGTTTCCACCGGGTGGAGCGCTCCTACGGCAGCTTTCAGCGCGCTCTGAACCTGCCGGCCGATGCCAACCAGGACACGATCAAGGCCGCTTTCAAGAACGGCGTGCTCACGATCACGATGGAAAAGCGCGAGGCCAGTACGCCCAAGCAGGGGCGCTCGATCCCGATCAACGGCTGACGCGGGGCAGCGCGTTTTTCTCAAAAACCACAAAGAGATGAGGCACCGTGATCGGCGGTGCCTCGTCAGATCAATCTTTACAGGAGCATCAGCATGGCCAGAAAACAATGCCAAGTCTGCGGCCAGCCCGCCACGGTGCGGGTGGAAGCCAATCTCAATGGTCGCCACAGCACCATGCTGTTGTGTGACGATCACTATCGCCAACTGGTGCGCCAGCAAAAGCGCACCGTCTCACCGCTGGAAGCCTTGTTCGGCTCGCGCAGCGGGCTGTTCGAAGACTTCCTTGGCAGCGACTTCTTCCGCATCGGTGACGACGCACCGTCCATGGCGGCCGATACCGACGAGGTCGTCGATGCCTCGTTCGGCGAACCCGCCCCGGCCGGTACGGGCACCGCGCGCCGTCGCGGCAGTGGGCTCGCCAGCCGTATCAGCGAACAGTCCGAGGCCCTATTGCAGGAGGCCGCCCGACACGCTGCAGAGTTCGGGCGCGCCGAAGTCGATACCGAACACCTGCTCCTGGCGCTATCCGACAGCGACGTGGTCAAGACCATCCTGGGGCAGTTCAAGATCAAGGTCGATGACCTCAAGCGCCAGATCGAATCCGAAGCCAAGCGCGGCGATAAGCCGTTCGAGGGCGAGATCGGCGTGTCGCCCCGGGTCAAGGACGCGCTCAGCCGTGCTTTCGTGGCCTCCAACGAACTCGGCCACTCTTATGTCGGGCCGGAGCATTTCCTGATCGGGCTCGCCGAGGAAGGCGAAGGTTTGGCGGCCAACCTGCTGCGCCGTTACGGCCTCACGCCGCAAGCGCTGCGCCAGCAGGTAAGCAAGGTGGTCGGCAAAGGGGCCGAGGATGGCCGCGCCGAGACGCCGACCAACACGCCGGAACTCGACAAGTATTCGCGCGACCTCACCAAGATGGCGCGCGAGGGCAAGCTCGATCCGGTCATCGGCCGCGCGCAGGAGATCGAGACGACCATCGAAGTGCTGGCCCGGCGCAAGAAGAACAACCCGGTGCTGATCGGCGAGCCCGGCGTCGGCAAGACCGCCATCGTCGAAGGGCTGGCGCAGCGCATGGTCGCCGGCGAAGTGCCCGAGACGCTGCGCGACAAGCGCCTGGTGGAACTCAACATCAATGCCATGGTGGCCGGCGCCAAGTACCGCGGCGAGTTCGAGGAGCGCGTGCAGAAGGTGCTCAAGGAAGTGACCGAGCACCAGGGTGAGCTGATTCTCTTCATCGACGAGGTGCACACCATCGTCGGTGCCGGCCAGGGTGGCGGCGAAGGCGGGCTGGACGTGGCCAACGTGTTCAAGCCGATGATGGCGCGCGGCGAACTGAACCTGATCGGCGCCACCACGCTCAACGAGTATCAGAAGTACATCGAGAAGGACGCCGCGCTGGAGCGTCGCTTCCAGCCGGTGATGGTGCCCGAGCCGACCGTGGCGCAGACCATGATGATCCTGCGCGGCCTGCGCGACACCTTCGAGGCGCACCACAAGGTCAGCATCACCGAGGATGCGATCATCGCCGCCGCCGAGTTGTCGGACCGCTACATCACCGCGCGCTTTTTGCCGGACAAGGCCATCGACCTGCTCGACCAGGCTGCCGCACGCGTGAAGCTGTCGGCCACGGCCCGCCCGGTGGCGGTGCAGGAGCTGGAGTCCGAACTGCACCAGCTGCGGCGTGAGCAGGGCTATGTGGCCTCGCGCAAGCAATACGACAAGGCCGCCGAGCTGGGCAAGCACATCGAGGCCAAAGAGGCCGAACTCAAGAAGCTTGTCGAGGAATGGGAACGCGAGCGCGCCTCGGGCAGTGCCGAAGTCAAAGCCGAGCATGTCGCGCAGATCGTCTCGCGCCTGACCGGCATTCCGGTCAACGAGCTGACGGTGGAAGAACGCGAGAAGCTGCTGCACTTGGAGCAACGGCTGCACGAGCGCCTGGTGGGACAAGACGAGGCGGTCCGTGCCGTGGCCGATGCCGTGCGGCTGTCTCGCGCCGGTCTGCGCGAAGGCAGCAAACCGGTGGCTACCTTCCTGTTCCTGGGCCCGACCGGGGTGGGCAAGACCGAGCTCGCCAAGGCATTGGCCGAATCGATCTACGGCGATGAGCACGCCCTGTTGCGCATCGACATGTCGGAATATGGTGAACGCCACACCGTGGCGCGGCTGGTGGGCGCGCCTCCGGGCTATGTCGGTTACGACGAAGGCGGTCAGCTCACCGAGAAGGTGCGGCGCAAGCCCTACAGTGTGCTGCTGCTCGACGAGATCGAGAAGGCACACCCCGACGTCTACAACATCCTGCTGCAGGTGTTCGATGACGGCCGCCTCACCGACGGCAAGGGCCGGGTGGTGGATTTCACCAACACCATCATCATCGCCACGTCCAACCTGGGTTCGGACATCATCCAGCGACGGCTGAAGGCGCGCGGGGCGGCCGGCGAGGAGTACGAAAAGACCAAGGCCGAGGTGATGGACGTGCTGCGCGGCCACTTCCGTCCCGAGTTCATCAACCGCATCGACGAGATCATCGTCTTCCATGCGCTGGGCAAGGAGGAGATTCGCCACATCGTCGGCCTGCAGCTTGATCGCGTGGCACGCAGCGCCGCCAGCCAGGGCGTGACGCTCAGATTCGATCAGACCCTGATCGATCATTTCGCGGAGGAAGGCTACAAGCCGGAGTTCGGTGCGCGTGAACTCAAGCGCCTGATCCGCAGCGAGCTGGAAACCGCGCTGGCACGCGAGATGCTCGGCGGCGGAATCGGCAAGGGCGATCACGCCAGCGCACGCTGGGACGACAAGGCCGAACGCGTGGTGTTCGAACGCCATGAGTCACCGCAGACTCCGGCCGAGCCAGAGCAGCCGGATGCCGCGAAGGCGGCCGAGGCGCCGCATGGCGACGCGAGTAAGGGCTCTCGCAAGAAGAAGTCGGCGAGCGACGCGTCTTAATGTTGGGAGAGGCTGCCGTGTCCGATCCCATCGGCCTGGCATGGGCAGCTTCCCTGGCCTCGATCGCGGTGGCGGTCGTGGCCGCGGGTCACGCGGTCGTCTACAAGCGTGATCCGCGGTCGGCCACGCCGTGGGGGCTGCTCATCAGCGGCGGCACTGCCCTCCCGCTCGCTGGCCATCCGTTTGCGTGACGGCGCGGCCCGTCTGTTCACCTGATCCTCTGGCGACTCGACTTTCGAGGAACACGGCCCATGGAAAAAAAGAATCAATGGAATACCGGCTACTGGATCGTTGCCGTCCTGCTGTTGTTGAGTTTGCAGAGCTACTGGCAGACGGCGAACACCGTCGAGCCGGTGCCCTACAGCGAGTTCGAGAAGGCGCTGGCCGAGGGTCGCGTGGCCGAAGTGCTGGTGTCGGATCGTACGGTGACCGGGCGCCTGAAGTCGCCGGACAGCCGGGGCAAGACGACGATCGTGGCAACGAGGGTCGAACCCGATCTTGCCGATCGCCTGTCGAAGTACGACGTGCCCTATGCCCGCGTGTTGGAGAGCACCTGGCTGCGCGATGTGCTGTCGTGGATCCTGCCAGCGGTAGCCTTCTTTGGCGTCTGGTTCTTCCTGTTCCGCCGCTTCGCCGAGAAGCAGGGCATGGGCGGGTTTCTCAACATCGGTAAGAGCCGCGCCAAGGTGTTCGTGGAAAAGAACACCGGTGTGACGTTCGCCGATGTCGCGGGGGTGGATGAGGCCAAGGCGGAGCTGGTCGAGATCGTCGATTTCCTGAAGAATCCGCAGGACTATGGCCGTCTCGGGGCGCGCATCCCCAAGGGTGTGCTGCTGGTGGGGCCGCCCGGCACCGGCAAGACCTTGCTGGCCAAGGCGGTCGCCGGTGAAGCGGGCGTACCGTTTTTCTCCATCTCGGGTTCGGAATTCGTCGAGATGTTCGTCGGCGTGGGCGCGGCGCGGGTGCGCGACCTTTTCGAGCAGGCCCGCGGCCAGGCGCCGGCCATCATCTTCATCGACGAGCTCGACGCGCTGGGCCGTGCGCGCGGCGTCGGCGGCCCGATCGGCGGTCATGACGAACGCGAGCAGACGCTCAACCAGTTGCTGACCGAGTTGGACGGTTTCGATGCCTCCGTGGGGCTCATCATTCTGGCCGCGACCAACCGGCCCGAAATCCTCGATCAGGCGCTCTTGCGCGCCGGCCGCTTCGACCGCCAGGTGCTGGTGGACCGCCCCGACAAGAAGGGCCGGCTCGACATCCTAAAGGTGCATGTCAAGAAAGTCACGCTGGCACCCGAGGTCGACCTCGAGCAGGTGGCCGCGCTGACCACCGGCTTCTCGGGGGCGGATCTGGCCAATCTGGTCAACGAGGCGGCGCTGGCCGCGACGCGCCGCCGCTCGCAGGCCGTGGAGCTGCAGGACTTCACCGCCGCCATCGAGCGCATCGTGGCGGGGCTGGAAAAGAAAAACCGCGTGCTCAACCCCAAGGAGCGCGAGACCGTGGCCTATCACGAGATGGGCCATGCGCTGGTGGCGCTGGCGCTGCCGGGCACTGACCCGGTGCACAAGATTTCCATCATCCCGCGTGGCATCGGCGCCTTGGGCTACACCCTGCAGCGCCCGACCGAAGACCGTTTCCTGATGACGCGCAGCGATCTGGAACACAAGATCGCCGTGCTCCTGGGCGGACGCGCGGCCGAGAAGCTGGTGTTTGGCGAACTCTCCACGGGGGCGGCCGACGACCTGGCGCGGGCCACCGACATCGCCCGCGACATGATCACCCGCTTCGGTATGGACGAAGGCTTGGGCTACATCGCCTTCGAGGCGCAGCGGCCGCGCTTCCTCGACACGCCCGAGTTGGCCAGCGGCGGCTGCCGGGTGGCGGAATCGACCCAGGCGCGCATCGATCAGGCCATCCGCGACATCGTGATGGGCGTGTTCGAGCGCGCCTACCGGATTCTCGACACCAACCGCGCGGTGCTGGAGCGTTGTGCGCGCGAACTGCTGGCGCGGGAAACGCTCGACGAGAACGACATCCTTCAATTGACCCAAGGACTTGTTCTTGATGGAAACGAAAAGTAGTAGGCGCTATTCAGAGTGAGCCGGCGGCTCTGTTCGGTGCGTCATCCAATTCGCCGGAATTGTTCAAGGAGAACCGATATGTCTGCATTGACTCCGTGGGACCCCTTCCGGGAACTGGATGAATTGCAAAACCGCCTGGCGACGATGTTGGGACGGACACCCCAGCGACAGGGCGCCCGTACCGGCAACGAAGCCATGACCACGGCGGACTGGGCACCAATGGTGGACATCAGCGAGGATGAGAACGCATTCATCCTCAAACTGGATCTGCCGGAGGTCCCCAAGGATGCCGTGCGCGTCAGCGCGGAAAACGGTGTGCTCACCATCAGCGGCGAGCGCAAACTGGAAAAAGAGGAGCAGGGCAAGAAGTTCCACCGCATCGAACGTGCGTATGGCCGCTTTGTGCGCAGCTTTGTCTTGCCTGACAACGTTGATCCGACCAAGGTGACGGCTTCGATGAAAGACGGCGCGCTGGAAGTGCGGCTTGTCAAGGCCGAGCAAGCCAAACCGAAACAGATTGAAATCTCAGTCAACTAACTTTAACTAGGAACCCAAGATCATGAATATCAAACAGCCCCAATCAACCTTCTCCGCACTTGCCCTGGCGGTCGTCGTCGGACTGAGCGGACCGGCTCTGGCCCAATCGGCGGCAGGTTCTAGCCCAGGTGCTGCAGCACCCTCTGCCGCATCCAAAGCGGCGCAGCCACAGGTAGATGACAAGGCCGCCCGGGAAGCCGATAAAAAGCGCGCCAAACTCGCCCAAGATGCAATCACTGCGCTGGCCAAGACCCATGAGGCATTGATCCTCCTTGATGCAAGGAAGACCAAGGAGGCGCTCGCTGCGCTGGAACTGGCCAGCGGAAAGCTGGAACTGGTATTGGCGCGTGACCCAAAACTTGCTTTGGCGCCGGTCGATGTACGCGTCATCACCCACGATATCCACGCCAACGTGGAATCGGTCAAGAAAGCGGTCAAGTTGTCTCGGGAGTTGTTGGATGATGGCGAGGTGCAAAAGGCACGGCCCATTATTGCCAATCTTGCCAGCGAAATCGTGATCGAAACCGACAACCTGCCGATGGCAACGTACCCGGCAGCGATCAATTCGGCCGCACGGCTCATCGACAGCGGCAAGATTGACGATGCCAAGGCGGTGCTCGCCCGAGCGCTGAACACGCTGGTGAGGACCTCGGTCGCCTTTCCTCTGCCCGTGCTACGGGCCGAAGCCGCGATGGCAAAAGCGGAAAAGCTGGCCGAGACCGGCAAGCGCAATGCCAAACAGAGCGAGGAGCTCAGCGCCCTGCTGGCCTACGTGCGCACGGAAATCGAGCTGGCGCAGATCCTGGGTTATGGCAAGAAGGCGGACTTCAAGCCCATCTTCGATCAGGTGAAGGCTATCGAGCAGAAATCCGCCGGAGGAAAAAGCGGCAAGGGATGGTTCGACGAGTTGAAGACGCGCCTCCAAAAGCTGTTTTGAGGTGATGAAGGGGCCGACTGTTCGGTCGGTCAGTCTCGCGATGTTCGCAGTCAGCCCCAATAGATTCGCCTATTTTCACTAACTCATACGAGGCATATCACCATGAATGAGCAAACATCGAATCCCAATGCGACGAACAAAGAAATAAACGAACAGGCCGCGGTAAGCAGCCTTCCTGTCAGTCCAGAGGCCAAGCCTGAAGTCGTCACGGAGGTACAGCCTGAGGTTCAGAAGGAAACGGACTCGCAGGCGGTAGACAAACGTAAACAAGTCCTCGATGAGGCCGTCTCGGCCTTGGCGCTGACCAAATCAGCGCTGGCCGCACTTGACGGCAAGGACGCTGCACGCGCATTGGCAACGCTGGCCGAAGTGACGGGAAAGCTGGAGCTGATCGTTGCGCGCGAACCCACGCTCGCCCTGGCCCCCGTTGATGTGCGCACCATCGTGCACGACTTGTTCGCCAACACGGAAACCATTGAGGCGATGACCGACGAGGCGCTGGATGCCCTCAAACATGGCGAGGTGCAACAGGCACGTCACGTGCTGGCTTTGCTGGCCAGTGAAATCGTGATCGCGGTCACCAACATCCCTCTGGCGTCCTATCCCGCAGCCGTGAAGTCAGTCGTGCCGCTGATCGATCAGGGCAAGATTGAAGAAGCCAAAGCCGCGCTGCAGGCAGCGCTCAGCACGCTGGTCGAGACGCGCAGCGTGCATCCGCTGCCCGCCCTGCGCGCCAGGCTGCTCCTGAAGCGCGCCGAGACCTTGGTAGAAGATGGTCAGCGGAGCGAAGCGTCCAATGAGCGCCTGGAGACATTATTGAAAGAAGCGCGGCAGCAGTTGGAAATGGCAGAACTGCTGGGCTATGGAAAGAAGAAGGACTTTGAGCCCCTATATGCTGAACTCAAGAAAGTCAAGCAAAAGACGGCTGGGGGAGGCAGCGGAAAAGGCTGGCTCGATGAAATCAAGGCAAAGCTGTCCAAGTTGTTCTGAAACCGCTGGATAGGGCGTAAGAGGGGCGCGTCGCGCCCCTCTCTTGGCTCAGGAGTGTTTACTTTTTCACCCCACTAGATCTTTAGGAGATATAGCATGAACACAGACACCATCGCCGATTCCAGTGCGGATGAGCCCACCAAAACACTGTGTTCATTGACCGAAAATTGGTGGATTTTTGCGTTGCGCGGTGTCTTGGCATTGATTTTCGCAGCCCTTGCGTTCTGGATGCCACACTCGGCTTTGTTCGCCATGACGATAGTGTTCGGCGCATTTTCTTTGGTCAATGGTGCGTTCAACCTGGTTGCAGCGGTGCGGCAAATGCGGCAAAAGCAGCGCTGGGGCTGGCTGTTGTTCAGCGGCATCGTCGGCATACTCACCGGTGTCGTTGTGGTAGTTGCCCCTCTGGCTGCCACTTTGGCGTTGGCCTATTTCTTGTGGGTAAGCGTGGCATTCTGGGCAATTTTCACCGGTATGCTGGAGATATCCGCCGCCGTTCGTCTGCGCCGGGAAATCAAGGGCGAGATCTGGCTTGCCCTCAGCGGGCTGCTTTCCGTGCTCCTCGGTGCGATCATCCTATGGATGTTTTTTACCCGCCCGATCGAATCATTTCTGGCCGCGGGCTGGGTATTGGGTTTCCATGCTGCGATCTTCGGTATGACTCTTTTGCTTCTTAGTTGGCGTTTGCGCAAAGCGCGTCAGCGGTAAGGGCGTGAAAAACCAAACCGTAAGATCATCTTTGAAAATCAACATATCCAATCACCCGGGTCCACTCACCTGGGCGGACAACCCTAAAGGGCTTGAGCATGCGTATACAATATAGCTATCGACTCGTCGAAAAAGAATTTCATGAACCTTGGCGAATGTCTGTAGAAAAAGCGGTTGAACCCGCTCTCAAGCCGCTGATCGAAAAGCGCTCCGAAGATTCGGTACGTCTTCAAATCGTCCTCGAACGCGCGAAAAAAGGATCTCGCTTAACGGCCAGTGGCCACATGCACTTGCCGGGCAAAAAAATCGTCAGCGTCACTGCATCGCATAACGATCTGACGCCTCTCGCGCACATGCTAGCGCAGGCGTTGTTCCGGCAGGCCAAGAAGCACTTTGATCGGCTGAGCGCTCAGGATCAAATCAAGCGTAAGGCGCGTCGTGAACGCTTGCGCGAGCTCAAGGCGCGGATCGACACTCAACCTGCCTCTGTCGTCCAGCAAGCACGCGGGATAATCGAGACGCTGCTGCCGAAGGTTGAGGCCGTTGCGCAACGCGAGTTGGCTTATCTGCATGCCGCCGGTGATTTGCCTCGCGATTATCCGACGCTGCACGACGTGGTGGACGAAGCGATTGCTCTGGCTGAATCGGTATGGACATCCGTTCCAGAAGAAAATGCCGCTTACCTCGATCTTTTGAAGCATCTTTTTGCCGTCATTGATCGCGAAGTGGCAAACAGCCGGCAATATGGCGAGGCCGTTTCGCTGGATGCGCCGGTCGAAGCGGATGCGCAGGACATGGCGGAGGCCATGGTAGAGGAAGAGTTCTACGAGTTTTATCAGCCTGATGACGCACTCAGCCTGGCCGACGTCATGGCTGATAGTCGGCTTCCCGACCCAGCAGCAATCGCCGAACAGGAGGAAATTGGTGACAGATCGAGCGAATTCGCATTTGCATTCGACCTGATGAAGGGTATGCCGCACTTGTGGCGCCGCATTTTTCTGCTTATCCGGGTGGATGGGCTGGATGCAGGCTGCGCTGCTGAAATCCTGCGGATGCCTAATAAGATAGATGCTGTCAGAGCGGGGCTCATTCAAGCCGAAGCCTTCATTGCGGCTCACGTGGAAGATGCCGGCGTGAGCGAAGACGGGAACGATTGGATCAAAGGCGTAAATTGGTCGGCGATGTCGGTGATCCGAAGCGAGGCAACCTCACCGCAGTCCAAGGAAGCGAACCATGAAAAATGAACTCCACATCGTCTGCCCACATTGCCAGTCCATCAACAGCGTGCCGGCCGCCAAGCTCGCGGATCGTCCCAACTGCGGCCGCTGCCAGCAGCCCTTGTTCACCGGCGAGCCCATCGAGTTGACGACGGCGACGTTCTCGCGCCACGTGGAGCGCAGCGATCTGCCGCTGCTGGTCGATTTCTGGGCGCCCTGGTGCGGGCCGTGCAAGATGATGGCGCCGCAGTTTCAACAAGCCGCGCGCCAGCTCGAACCCGGGATCAGGCTGGCAAAGGTGAACACCGAGGCTGAGCCCCACCTGGCCGCGCAGTTCGGTATCCGCAGCATTCCGACGCTCGCCCTGTTCCAGGGCGGACGTGAGATCGCCCGCCAGGCAGGCGCCATGGGCTCGCAGGACATCGTGCGCTGGGCCTCTGCACAGGTGGGACGCTGACCGATGCAGGATTTGCTCGGCACTACCCTGATCCTGCTGGCGGCGTGCAGCCTCGCGGTGGTGGCGACGGCGGCGTTCAGAGTACCCGCCTTGCTGGGTTACCTCGCCGTCGGCGCCTTGCTGGGCCCCTCGGTCAGCGGTGTGATCGCGCCGGGAGAGGCGTTGACTTTCATATCCGAACTGGGTGTGGCCCTGCTGCTGTTCATGGTCGGACTGGAATTCTCGCTGGGGCACTTCTGGCTCACTCGCAAGACCGTACTGGCGTCCGGCAGCTTGCAGATGGTCGTCGTGGCCGCGCCACTGACCCTGGTGCTGATCGGGTTGGGTCAGCCAGCTCAGAGCGCTGCACTGCTCGGCGCCGCAGCGGCCATGTCGTCCACGGCGCTGGTCAGCCGACAGCTGGCCGACCAAGGCGAGCTCACCACCCGCCACGGCCGCAGTGCCATCGCCGTGCTGGTCTTTCAGGACCTGGCCAGCGTGCCCCTGCTGGCCCTGCTGGCGATCTGGGCGCGCGGCGACTCGCCGAAGATCGAGAGCGTGCTGCTCGAAGTGTTGGGCGTGCTGGTGTTGTTCGCGGCAGCGGCGGTTGCCTCGCGTCGTCTGTTGCATGGCCTGCTGGGCTGGGTGGCGCGGCAGGGCCACGAAGAATCCTTCGTGCTGGTCTCCTTGTGCGTGGTCGTGGCGGCAGCCGCTGCTGCACACGCCGTCGGCGTATCCGCCGCCCTGGGGGCCTTTCTCGCCGGCATGGTCCTGGGCGAGAGCGACTTCCGGCACCACATGGAAAGCCACCTCAAGCCCTTTCGTGATGTGCTGTCGGGCCTGTTCTTCGTGACCATTGGCCTGCAGCTGGACACCGCGCAGATCGTGGCCGCACCGCTGGCGGTACTGGGTTGGCTGTTGGCCTTGGTGCCTCTCAAGATGGGGCTGAACTTTCTGGCGCTGCGCGCAACCCGCCTGTCGGCGCTCGACGCCTGGCGCGCAGGCATCGTGCTGGGTCATGGCGGCGAGTTTGCGCTGCTGCTCCTGGGCATGGTCATGCAGCAGCACCTGATCGCCGCCACCATGGTGCAACCGATGCTGGTGGCACTGGTGTTGAGCATGGGGTTGGCACCGCTCCTGATCCGACACCATGACCGATGGGCGCGGGCTTTCAGCCGCTCGGGCGCACTCGGTCAGCCACCGCAGGCCGAAGAAGGCGAAGTCGCCGAGCGGGCGCGGTCGTTGCGCGACCATGTGATCATCTGTGGGGCGGATGACGTCGGGCTGCTGCTGAGCCGAACGCTGCGCCTGGCAGGCATACCGCATTTGCTGCTGGAATCGGACCGCCAACGGGTCGAAGCGGGGCGTGCGATGGGGGCGCCGGTGTCGTATGGCGATGCCAGTCGGCTCGACACCCTGGCCGCCGCCGGATTGGCCCATGCCCGCCTGGTGGTGCTGACGTTTGCCCGTCCGCAGACGGCCCTGCGTATCGCTCAGGCGGTTCTCGACCGCCGCCTGAGCTTGTCCGTGGTGGTGGCCACTGAGCGCGTAACGGATGCCCAGCTTTTGCGTAATCTGCCCAATGTCAGACTGTACCCGTTGTACCTGGCTGCGGGACTGGGACTGGCCGAGCAGGTACTGTTGATGTTGGGCATCAACGCCGACCAAGTCGACCACCGGATCGAGGAATTACGGCAGGCACTCAGTCAGTCAGGCGGGGATAGACCATGAACGGGCCGACCATCTGGCTGATGGTGTCGCTACTTGCCAATGTTGGCATGGCGGTTGCGTTATGGCGTTTTGCTCGTACCAATCGCCACAGGCGTGACGAGCTGAAGCATCGCCAACAAGCGAAAATCGGCGACAACGAACGGATCGCCATCGCCCTGGAAGGCGCAGAGTTGGGATTCTGGGAGTGGGATCTTGCCACCGACAGCTTCAGGCTTTCTGCCCGCAGTCTGGCGATGTTCGGCTTGACCTCCGACGAGGAGATTGGCGCCACCCATGCCGCATGGCAAGCGCGTATTCATCCGGAGGATTTACCGGTCGTTCTGGCAAAGGTGCGCGCTTACCAAGAAAATCCGTCGGAGCGATTGGAGTGCGAGTACCGCGTTCGTCATCGATCCGGCGTTTGGATTTGGGTGCTGGATCGCGGTCGTTGGCTGGGTGACACGGGCAGGCAATTGATGGTGGGCACTCTGCTCGACATCTCTTCTCGCAAGGAAATGGAGCAGCGGTTGCTGCGCATGGCGATCACCGACCCCTTGACCGGCTTGTCGAACCGGCGGGCTTTTAACGAACGATTACAGCTGGAATGGGCGCGCCTCAAACGCAGCCCGGAGATACAAGCAGCACTTGTGCTCTGCGATATCGATCACTTCAAGCGCATCAATGATACCTATGGGCACGGATGCGGCGATGAGGTGCTCAAGCACTTTGCTTCACGGTTGAGGGAACATGTTCGCGCAACCGACATGGCTGCACGGATTGGGGGGGAGGAATTCGCTGTGTTGTTGGAAGCGGCATCGATAGAAGACGCCCAAGTATGGGCGGAGCGATTTCGTCAGGACGTTGCGGCGACAGCGCTGGTGTGTGGAGAGGTGTCGATCAGCTATAGCGCCAGCATGGGGGTGGCTCCCCTCGACGTCCGCTTAAACTCTTCCGAGCAGGTGATGCAGCAGGCGGACAGCGCGCTCTACCAGGCAAAAAGACAAGGGCGCAACCAAGTTGTGGGTGCACAAGTATTTCAGAATTGAGAGGAGTGGCGATGAAGGAAAAGCAAGCAGACCCGATCAAAACATTTCGCGCCCAATGGGCAGTGATGACGTTCTACGAGCGCTTCGAACAGGTGATCGCGCTCGCGCTGTCCGCAATCATTGCCGTGATTATCGTGGTCTCGCTGCTGCAGCTGATCTCGATCGTCTTCAGCCTGCTGATCATTGATGCGTTCAATCCGCTCGATCACAAGGTCTTCCAGACCGTGTTCGGCATGATCATGACGCTGCTCATCGCCATGGAGTTCAAGCATTCCATCGTGCGGGTGGCCTTGCGGCGCGACAGCATCATCCAGGTCAAGACGGTGATCCTGATCGGGCTGATCGCCCTGGCGCGTAAATTCGTGATCCTCGACCCGGAGACCGGCCCCGCCAAGGTCGCGGCGCTCGCAGGCGCGACACTGGCCCTCGGGGCGACTTACTGGCTGCTGCGCGAGCGCGATGACCGGACAGCCGGGGAAAGCTCAGATGATCAGTCGTGATCTGCGCCACGCGCAGAATGTCGGCGCGCGGCATCGCTGGCTCAATCGCCTGCAAACCGCGCTGTTGGTGCTGACCCTGCTCGGGATTGCCGCCGTCGCTGGCAGCCTGCTGTTGGGTGACGGCGGGCTTTGGCTGGCGCTTGCGGCCGCGGGGTTCACCCTGCTGCTCGAACCGGCGGCCGCCTCCGGGCTGACCTTGCGGCTGTATGGCGCACGCCCCCTGCACCCGGATGAAGCGCCCGATCTTTGGGCTGTGTTGCGCGGAACTGGCGGCGCGGGCCGGGCTGCCTGCCGTGCCGGTACCGCACTACGTGCCCAGCGGGGTCGTCAACGCCTTCGCCACCGGTTCGAAGCATCACGCGGCCATCGCGCTGACCGACGGCCTGCTGCGTAGCCTCACGCCCCGCGAGTTGACCGGCGTGCTCGGCCACGAAATCGCGCATATTGCGAACGAGGATTTGCGTGTCATGGGCTTGGCCGATTCCATCAGCCGGCTCACCCATCTTCTAGCCTTGTTGGGGCAGCTTGCGATCGTGCTCAGCTTGCCAGCGCTATTGCTTGGAGTCACGGAAGTCAATTGGCCCGCGTTGCTTCTACTGGCGGTCGCGCCACAGCTAGCCTTGCTGGCTCAGTTGGGCTTGTCCAGGGTGCGCGAATTCGACGCCGACCGGCTCGCTGCCGAATTGACCGGCGACCCGCACGGGCTGGCCTCGGCGCTCGCCAAGATCGAGCGGGTGAGCCGCTCCTGGCGCGCCTGGCTGCTGCCCGGATGGGGCAATCCGGAACCCTCCTGGTTGCGCACGCATCCGGCGACGGCTGAACGCATTGAGCGCTTGCTGGAACTTGCTCCGCCGCCCGCGATGCCGCCGTTTCCATCGGCCCGTTTCGTCCCCGAGGTGACCGTATCACCACGTCCGCCACGCTGGCGCACCGGCGGCCTTTGGCGCTGATTTCAACATGGAGAATGACGTGACCTACCCCGACCCCTACAGCCGCCCGGCGCCGGATCGATTCATCCGGCGCTGGCTCGTCATCACTGGCTGCATCGCCGCACTCATGCTGCTGTGGCAGTTCCTGCCCGCCATCGAAGCCTGGTTCAGTCCCCACGAAACGCAGGAGCGCACGGTGACGCCGCGCGGCGACCTGGCCGCCGACGAAAAAACCACCATCGAGCTGTTCGAGAAATCGCGCGGGTCGGTGGTTTACATCACCACGGCACAACTAGGCTCTGTACGTAAACCCAAGAAATACGATTTTCTGTAAAATACACCGCCATTAAAGCCAGGAGGCCAAGATGGCAAAGCGGTATGAACTCCCCGACGCAGCCTGGGATCTGGTTGCAGATATCTTCACCAAAAATCAGCGCACCGGGCGCCCTCGGGCCGATGATCGCCTGATGCTAAACGGTATTCTCTGGGTGCTTTGCTCTGGCGCAGCCTGGCGAGACATGCCCGAACGATTCGGCCCTTGGTCAACGATCTATCAACGGTTCCGGGATGGCGTGATTGCGGAGCTTTTGATCAGATGCTCAAGCGTCTTCATATCCGATTGAATGAGCAGGGTTTGATTGACTTGGAAACATGGATGATCGACTCCACTGCCGTACGAGCAACCCGGGCCTCATCAGGTGCCGGGAAAAAAGGGGATTTGAAGAACCGCAAGACCTCGCGCTCGGGCGCAGCCGGGGTGGCCTGACGACCAAGATTCACATGCTGTGCGACGCCAATGGTGTGCCTCTGCGTTTCCTGTTGTCAGGCGGACAAGCCAGCGATATAGCCTATGCCCAACCGCTACTCGATCAGGCTTGCATACCCAGCCTGCGCGGTCGCCCACGCAAGCGTTGCCGCTGGTTGCTGGCTGACAAGGGTTACGACGCTGAAGCGCTGCGCCAGTATTGTGATCGTTATCGCATGCAGCCAGTCATTCCGTTGCGAAGCATGAAGCGCAAAACCAAGCCAGGATTGCCTCGACTTTTTGATCGCCCCAAATATCGGCAGCGCAACATCATCGAACGCATGTTTGGCTGGCTGAAGGAGAACCGTCGCATCGTGACGCGCTTCGACAAGCTCGCAACAAGTTTTGCGGCGATGGTCTCATTGGCCTGCGCTATGCGGTGCTTGCGACAATACTTTACGTACAGAGCCTAGTGCGTGACGTCTGGTCGCGCAATGTCTTTTCCGTGCCGCGCGGCACCGGCTCCGGCTTCATCTGGGACGATGCCGGCCACGTGGTGACCAACTTCCACGTGATCCAGGGGGCATCGTCTGCCACGGTCAAACTGGCCGACGGTCGCGATTATCAGGCTGCGCTCGTTGGCGCCAGTCCTGCGCACGACATCGCGGTACTCAAGATTGGCGTCGGCTTCAAGCGCCCGCCGGCGGTGCCGGTGGGCACCAGTGCCGATCTCAAGGTGGGGCAAAAGGTCTTTGCCATTGGCAATCCCTTCGGGCTCGACTGGACGCTCACCACCGGCATCGACTCGGCGCTTGACCGCACCCTTTCCGGCGACGCCAGTGGCCCGGCCATTGACCACCTGATCCAGACCGACGCCGCTATCAACCCCGGCAATTCCGGTGGCCCGCTGCTCGATTCGGCTGGGCGGCTGATCGGCATCAATACCGCCATCTACAGTCCGTCTGGCGCCTCGGCCGGCATCGGCTTTGCGGTGCCGGTCGATACCGTCATGCGCGTGGTGCCGCAACTCATAAAGACCGGCAAGTACATCCGTCCGGCGCTGGGCATCGAGGTGGATGAGCAGCTCAACGCGCGTCTGCAGGCGCTGACCGGCAGTAAGGGCGTATTCGTATTGCGCGTGACGCCGGGCTCGGCGGCGCACAGGGCCGGGCTCGTCGGCGTCGAGGTCACCGCAGGCGGCATCGTGCCCGGCGATCGCGTTATCAGCATCGACGGTATCGCCGTCGACGACGTCACCACATTACAGGCCCGGCTAGACGACAAGAACGTTGGAGATGTTGTGGTCTTGTTAGTGGAGCGGGCCGGCAAGACTCGCGAGATGCTTGTGGAACTACAACCGGGAGTTTGATGGAAAGTGGGTCATGGATCTGCACAGCGAAGCAGCCAAGCGACTTCAGCCTTGCGCCGAACTACGAGCCCTAGCTAGTGCAGTGGGGGGAAGGCTGTTTAGGTTAAATGGATATAAGGGAGTCATTTTTGATTGTGTTTTTAAAAGAAGGTGTTGATTTTTTTTGGGTAAGCATTTAGGGCGTCCAAGGGTTGGAGCAGTTGGCACGGATGAGAGAGCTCAATGCTCGCTAGGGATTGGATCTATGTGTTTTTTCTGACTGACTGCTTACATGTTGGAACGGGCAACATCGGAAAAGGATGAATCTTTATTTTCACCATTTACCGTATTTTTCGAGCCTGGGCGAAAATTAGGATGATACTTTAGCGCCCTTAATCACTCTCCCATGAAAGGCAAAACGATCCAGTCTCGGGTGTAAGTGCTCACAACATACTGATATAAAAGGGATTTTTTATGAATAGGAGAGCGCGCGACGTTTCTCTCTGTTTTTAGGGTTAGGATGAAACTTTATTTGCATCCCACACTAACCCAGTCGCCCAGGTGTTGAGTAGTCCGGATGTGCATTCTGTTCTCAAAACAGATCAATCCAATGCCGTTTTAAATCGCAATGCCGTACGAAAGTTCTTTGAGACACATGATGTCAACGCTTCTTTCAACGTCCTGAGTTTGATTGACAATAAGGAGATGACACCCTTGGCTTTTGTGGCATCAAAGGTGATGTCTTTCAAAGACGAAGAGCATGTATTGGATGTCATGAGCGACCTGATCGAATTGGGCGCGAATGTAAATTCCATCGTTGTAATCAAGCGTTATGGTGATGGTGATGGTGATTTGGACTATGATTTTGAATGCAACAAAACTACTGACCTCGTTGATATCGCAAATGGTGGCCAACGAATTGAGTTGCTGGTAAAAAATGGCGCCCCAGTCAAAGAGAAACACGTTGAATTGATGATCCGATCAAGCGGTGATCCAGAGCTGATCGCTGATAAGTATATTGACATGATAAAACCACGGCATTTTATGTGGCTTGGAATTCATGAGGATGGTTCCACCTTACTGGAAAAGATTATTCTTGCAGGCCATGACGTTAACGCCCGGGATCACAATGGTGATACCGCTCTCCACTATGTTCGGAGCATTGAGCATGTGAAATATCTGGTGGACGCTGGTGCGTCAATGACCATTGAGAACAATGGGGGTAAAAGTTTCCTTGGCTTTTGTGATGCGTCGTTTGTAAAGCGAAATGCAAGCCGTGCAGGTGTGCAGATCATGAAAGATCTAGGTATTGATTTGAATTCGACGGATCAAGATGCTGGTAACACTGCGCTGCACCTTTTAATAATGAAGGGTGACGGATTGGAAGAAATACGAAATTTGCTAGACGCTGGGGCGGACCCGGAGGTTCGAAACAACAGGGGGCAATTGCCTTCTGAAATGGTGTATGTCCATGGTGTTAATCGGCAACAAAGTCAGGAGGCTAGATTGCTATTGGAAAGTACCGCTCTTAAGAAAAAGTTACAAACGGAACTCGGAGACGTACTGGATGATCGGCGATCACAAGTCCGACGGATGTGATCATTTGCAAATGGTATGAATAGTAAAAGGCGCCAATGGCGCCTTTTATACTCAGATCCAGAAAACCATTTTCACCCTGTTGTGAACAGGGACAGCCACTATTGACTGCTGGGAGACGCTCTCTTTCACCTGGTTAGTCGTCCCGATGTAAATTTCATAAAGGGTGAGTAAGTTCCTTTATTTCCTTTACGCAATCATTCTGCCGTCCACTTTTCATTTGTCAAGCATTGACAATATTGGATCTCCTGTTTAGCTGAAATTTCAGTTAAATAAATAGGAGGTTCCAATGACTTTAGGTTTTGAGCGATATCCAACAATTGATACGTTTTCAGAAAAGATAAAATTGTGCTGTTTGCGCAGTACGGAGAAATGGTTCGCAGTTGAGAAAATTCATGGTGCAAATTATCAATTCATTACGGACGGGATCGAGGTACACTCCGCTTCACGCAATCGTATCCTTACCGATGAGGTCTTCTTTAATCACAAGACTGTCTTTGACCGGTACGCTGACGTTGTGCGTGAGAACCATCGCCAACTGTCTGCTGCTGGTGTGATCAATGAAGGGCAGACCGTACGCTTCTACGGTGAGCTCGCTGGTGAAGCTGCAGGCTTGAAGGTTCAGCAGAACGCGGACTACGGCTCTCTGGACTTCTATCTGTTCGACATCGTTGTGGACGGAGTGCGTCTGCCCTACAACCACGTCCTCGATGCAACCGGCTTAAAACAGGCCCCCGTTGTCGCAGTCGGGTCGTTTGCGGAAGTCATCCAACATGGGAACAAATTCCCCACGTTGGTGGACGGATCGTGTACATGTGAGGGCTACATACTCCGCTGCGACGCAAGTGGTGAGGTCTACAAGTTCAAGAACGACTTGTTTGTTGAGAAGGTGGTCGGTTCGGGGTTGAGTGTTCAATACCCCCTCTACGTTACAGAAAACCGGGTTCGCGCGGTTCTGTCAAAAGAAGGAGCTTTTGAGCGAGCACGGTTTAACGAATACATTCAGTTGGTCCAAGAGGATGTCGCCCAGGACATGGCGTCTGACGGCATTTGCGTTGACTTTGACGGAAAGGAGAAGCAGTTGATATCCCGAGTGATCGCGTCAGTTGGGTTGGGACGATGAGATCCATGCGTAACGAACAAGCCCGCGAAAGCGGGCTTTTTTGTAGCTTGACAATATTGCCATCCATGTTTTGTTGGGAAAATGTTGACGAGCCTAAGGAGGCATTTATGCAGACATTACTAATAGCTTTTTGCACCGTTCTCATCGTTGCATTCGCAATTCTATTTCACCGGTGGGCTCATCCGATACTTAAGGATGACTAAAATATTGGGGTTCCGATGACAGAAATGATTTGCAGTATGGGTCCACGGCGCGTCGTGACGCATCTTGAGCAATTGGCTAATGAGCAGCGGTTCGATGAACTGGCTCAATCAATTGCCGTAATCCCGATTATTCCTGATGAATGCAATCCAGATCTTACGTTGGACAACGTTATGGGCAAGGCCAGGAGTGTTGAAGTCATCAAGGCATGCCTGGCTGCTGGCGGTGATCCAAACAGACCTGATGGGTTGCCCGCGTTCTACACCGTCCTCAGCGATGAGGCAGCGTCATTTTTGAAGCCGTTGACGAAGATGCTTAGTCACGACGAGCGTTCCCGTAGGACCCATGGCACGGATCTATTTAAGAACATTTTTGACGATGATGAGTCGGACCCGTATGCGACCGATGAACAGTCCTTGCAAGAGGCCGGAAACTCATTAGCAGTGCACGAGATCGTTGAGAATGAATTGCTCGGCATTCCCAGTGCCATAAAACTACATCAAGAGTGTCTGCGCTGGTCTAACAGCGCAGACCATGCGCGCGGCCTGATCGAATGTGGTGCAAATCCCTTTGTCTCCGACGCACTCTTTCATCAGGATAACGCCGAAGTCGTTGCGTACTTGTGCAGTGTGGGAGTTGATGCCAAGCACACGACGTACGGAGGTCGAACGGCGCTCCACAGTGCACAAACCGGCGAGGTGGCGACTGTACTCATTCAGTATGGCGCGGATGTCAATGCAACCGATGATGAGGGCGAAACGCCATTACACACAGCACACAGTGCCGATGTCGTGGGGTCGCTGGTCAAGGCAGGGGCGAACCTGAAGGCGCGAGCTAAAGGCCGTAGGACTGCACTCCATACACTGAAATCTGGTGAGGTTGTAAAAGCACTTATCGAGGCAGGAGCCAACCCTAATGCGCGTGACTCCCATGGGGACACTCCACTGCATTACATGTGCTACGGCTTCAATTATGAGGATGGCGATGGGGTCAGACACCTAATTGAAGCGGGTGCGGATGTGAACGCAACCAATCACAAAGGGTTGGGTGTGCTCGGTGAGCGGCATAAGCAAAGTCCGGATGTTCTGCGGGTTGTCCTTGATGCTGGGTACAACCCTCTGGATAAGCCTCTTGCGCGCGATGGTGGAACTCTTTTGCACTGCGCACTTAAGTACAACACAAGTTGTGCTTTGATACACCGAATCATCGACCTGGGAGTCGATGTCAATGCGCAAGATGTGGAGGGTCGGACTGCCCTTCATTTAATGGTTCTGTGGGGATACAAGAAGAGATTGAACTGGCTCTTTCAGAAGAAGGCAGATCCCCTTATTGCAGACAATGAAGGGTACCTCCCAGTGGATCTTGCCACCTGTGACGAAGTGCGAGAGATGCTCAACGCGTATATGGCCCGCCGTCAGAGGACGGCGCTCAAAAGATCTCTTGGACATAAGCGAACGGCTGTTGCACCTGGAACGCGCCGCCGGATGTAGTTGTCAGCAAGAAGGTTTGAGCCTTAATGGGCCTTGACAATATTGGGATCCATGTTGTTGTTGGATTATCACTACAACAAAGGGGGTTCACATGGATCGGTTTTATATCAACTCAAACAATGTCATCTGCACAGAAGAGAATTCCGCAGTTCGCTTCACCTTGTCGCGGACGTTATCTAAGGATCTCGTGTACGACGCCGCGACCTGGAGCGAGGACGGTTGGTCTGCGGATCCCATCAAAGTGCTGGTGTCCGGTACATCTAAGGAAGACATCGTGCAGGCGTGGCAGGATTTGGAAGAGCGGTTGCTTGAGCAAACGCTCAAGTCGCTAGACGATGGTGACGAGGACTGCCGAGGCTGTGAGGAAGGCTTCATGGAGTGTGTCAAATGGTGAGCGCCGATCAATCCAAAAAGTCGATTTCTGATCTCCACGGCTACACCGTCATGCACGTAGCAGCACACGCTTGCGATCTCGATGCAGTTCGTACACTGATTGACCAGGGTTGGGACATCAACGCCCTAAGCGAACGCGGTGAGACACCCTTGCATGCATTCGTATGGGGTGCGGCTCGCCTTAACGAAGTCGCTGAGGGCATCCACACGAAAGAGCGCGCTATGGTCCAAGGCTTGCTCGATTTGGGGGCAGATCCATCCATTGTGTGCCATTACCGCATGACGGCCATTGAAGCGGCTTTACTTACGGCGCGTCCGGACCTGGCTGAGCTCATTGAAACCTTCACTCAGCGCCGTGTTCTACTGCTTCAATTGGGCGGAGTGGGCGGGGTTGAGCAGCAAATGAAAAGAAAGATCTGATTAGCTTGGCAATTGAAATTTGATGGGATATGATCCAATTGCCAATAGCGGCCCAACTGACGAATACCTGACATGACCGACAAGTCTTTGAATTGGAAAGAAGCCCAAGCGCTGGAAGAGAAGCTCGCCAAAGAATTGGCTGCACTGGAAGAGCGTCAGGCTGCGGACCGCCAGCGTATCCAAGACGCTCGCCGCTCTTCTGCTGGTGACGCGCTCAACGAAGCGTTGGACACCCTTTCCAGCATCGCCGAATACCTCACCGACGCGCAGAAGTCTCAGGTCACCAATCTGTTTGGCTCGGGCAAGAAGGTGAAGGGCACGAGCAAGCCGCGCAACACCGCTCCCAAGGAACCGCGTGCACACAACCGCTTCCTGCACGACGGTAAGAAGACCCCGTTTGCATACGGTGGCAAGGGCCGCAAGCCGGACATCCTGCGTGAGTTTGAAGCCAGCGATGCCGGTGTGAAGCTGAAAAAGGAAGGCAAGCCGACCTACGGCGATCTGTAAGAGATCACACGCAAGTAAAAGATGAGCCCGCGAAAGCGGGCTTTTTTTTTGGGAATTTTTTTCATCATCAAAGCAAAAGCCTCCATCTATGAATTCATCAACTCCACGGCTTGACAATATTGAGATCCGTGTTTGATTGAATATATACCGCAATCAAGGAGGCTTTATGGAAAACTTCTATACACAACTGAGCGAAAATGGATTTATCCAATTAACAGAGAGCGCCCAACTTTGGAGCCGAGAGGGAATTATTCGTGAGGCTATTGTTCGTGCCCAAGCACGTGACAGTGATGACCTCTTGCGAGGTTGGGAAGGGAACTTTTCTTCGCAATATTACCTGACATTCAATTGGATTGACGCGTCTGAGATCTCAGATGATCAAGTTCCTGGGCTCATCCAGCAGGCAATAGAGATCAATCGCCGTAATGGTGAGGAGGGCTATGTATGAAGAAAATCGGATACTACATAGTTGGGGTTCTTACCGTGGCACTTTTGATGTCTGTCGTGCTTGTCGCCATTTCAATCGCCATTCCGCATGTACCTGTGTCGATGACTTTATTCTTGCCCCTGTTAACTGCGTTTGGTGTATGCATACCCGTTTTGATGATGGATATTGAGTAAAAAATGCTAACAGCAAGAAATATAAAGGCCGGGAAACCGGCCTTTTTTTGTGCCCGCAACAAAAGTTTTCAGTTATTTTTGACCAATATCAAAAACTGTCGGTTGCCTCACACTTTTTGAATAATTTATCAAGTTCTGCGCTTGACGAATTATAAAGTTTATTTATATTGAATATATAGACAACACATAAGGAAGAAAAAATGATTATCGCCACTTTACTAACAGCAACGGTTTTGCACGTATCAATCTGCAATTTGATCAACAACATCTGCGGCATCTGACGCATTTCGCCAAACACATAAGGAGACACCATGGACAACATCATCAATGAAACAACAATCAAAGCCGCCGCTGCCATCCTGGGGATCGCAGTTGTCTGCTGGATGGTATGGGCAATCGGATCGAGCATCTTTGGCTCAGTGTCCAACACAGGGTCCATGTACGACCGTGCAGATGCAATAACAGCATCTGCAATGAAACCGCGCTAATGGAGCGCTTACAACCGGAGAATATCAATGATACATCGGACTTTCAAAATCGAGTTCAGGCGAATATCAGACAAATCGCGACGCAACAAGCGTCTGAGTAAAAAACTGCAAGACAAAACAAAACGCCGCTAATCACATATCCACTTGGAGAATTTAATGAATACATCAACCCAACTTTTCAACGCAGTCGAAACCGCAGACTTGTCCGCCGTCCAATCGATTGTTCATGCTTACGCTGAGGTCAAAGGGCGTCCAACACCTGAAACCGTTTCGATCCTGACCAACCGGCGTTCAACCACCTGTGACGCGACAGCCATTCACTTGGCATGTTGCTTGTACCGCAAGGCTGTGATGTCCAGTAACTCAACATTGGCAGACACGTACGACAGGATCATTGAAGTTCTTTCGAAGGATGGATACGCATCTCTCACAATAGAAATGAACCGTAAGTTTGACCGCCGGACAGGCGCGTTGGTTGATGGATCGGGTTGCACAATATTCCAATTGTTCGGTCAACATCTGTCGCCATACGTTAAGGCTTACATGAAATCCGTGAACATGAGCACCTACGACAAACACACCGCCGTTGTCGAATACTGAGGAAAACACACTATGAAATTACACTACGCCAATAAACCCGCCCGCAGCGCATTCACCCACTACGCACTTAAAGCAGCGTTGTACGCGGCCATCGCCTTTGACTTCTATGCAGTGTTCTACGTTGTGTATGTTGAGGAGAACGATCCAATGGTCCTGGAGCAACCCATCGCCACAGTCGCAGATGGTTCTTCTAAGGAGTAAGCAATTATGAAATCCAGTCAATCGAAACGAAAGCTCATGGACTTCGAAGCGCGTACGCGGGTCCAGATCAACGTTGCCATGACGGCCATGCTTGCGATCTTCTCGTTCACAGCGGGCGCGATGATCTGAGGTGCACGGCAATGAAGAACAGATAAAAAGGCCCGAGTGATCGGGCCTTTTGCGTTACGAGAGTTTGAGTTGGAGCTCAAGCATTTCTTCCAGCTGCTTGCAGCGCATGTCCCAGTCAGCAGGCTGGCCCGCTACAACGCGAAGATCAGAAACGTGCGCATGGCGCTGCATGTGTTCCAGTCGCTCTTCTTGCTTGCGGGCGTAGTGCCTACGTGCGCGCACCGCACCGGCCGTCTTCGATAGAGTTTGTTTGACGGCCCAGGGAGCCTGCATTTCTCCATAGGTCTTCCGGCGTTGATTGTCTTTGAGCGTGGGGTACGAGCGGGGCCAGTACGACCGCCAGTCCTGGGGATCCTCATGACTTGGCGTGATCTCCACACGGATCTCGCGGAGCAAACAGTTCTCTTCTATCAACGCCATTGCCAGATCCGCCAACCGACTACGCTCAACCACAAACAAATGCAGCCCTGCCTTTTGGGCATGGCTATGGTGATCACCATGAGTGTCAAGTCGTTCGGCACTGAAACCAAAGTTGACCAACGCCGCCATGCTTGACACACGCTCAGACGAGCCACTTCTGTTTGTCAGGCCAACGACGGCATGCGTTGGAAGCACGGTCAGGAACGCCGTTGTGCGCTCTTGAAGCCAGCGCTTTTCGACGTGCGCGCTCACCAACTTCAAATCAGATCGGGGCGACAGAGGCGTCAGATGGTTCATAGAGCGCAGTGATGCGTCAAAGCGAATACTTCTGAGCTTGTCAGACCAGGTGGGTGTGAGAGCTTGGGAATTGATTGTCAACGCCGACAAGCAATCCGCAGATCCAAATTTTTGGATGCATGGAATGCACGAGGGGATCCGATTGTCCGCTGATAGTTCGCCGCCCAAGTGAACAGGTATGGCGTGCGTGACACCCCAAGCGTTCTTCTTTGATCCGTTCAAAACTGTGCCGCAGTAGGCGCACACACCGCCGAACTTATCGAGAATATTCGGCTTTTGATATTTGGGAATGTTGATCCGCCTGCGCGCGTCTTGCATAAGAATTTTTTCAATCATAACGGCTTTTGTGTTTGTCATTGTCGCTCCTTGGGTTCGGTAAAAGTCATCCAATCAGATAAACGAAAATTGTCAATTTGACGTATTTCGTTTCGGATGCAGATGCGCGGTAATCCCATGCCGCTGCGCCTGACATTGAGTCATCCGATACGGCACACCCTGACGGCAAACCAAAGTGCAGCACGAGCAGTCGCCCAGGACGTGCCCAACTGATGAACCTGGACACTGAGCTGACATCGCTTGAAAGCGTGCGGCCACCAGACGAACGGCCCGCTCTCACTCCGATAGGCAGTGGTGCCACACCAGACGACCGCGAGCCCAGTGCATCGAGCCTGTGACCAACGACGCAGACGACGCGGGTAAGCAACGCGGAAGAGCACCGGCCGAGAGGCGAGGAGCGAACGGCTCACGTTCACACCGAAGACCCATGGAGCTGCAGGAGGCCCGGTACGGGCCGTGCCTATGGCGTCCCAGGAGGCGGCAGAGGGCGCACCCAACGGAGGATGGAAGCCGCGCAGAGGGGCAGGGTGGCCATCGCAATGTGACGCCCGAAACAAACAAAAACGCGAAAGCCAATGAACGGCGAGAGCAGGACAGCCGGAACAAGGCGAGTGTGACGTGCGCTGAAAAAAAATCGGAAAAGCAAAAAGAAAAATCAACGGCGCGCGGTGGCCGAAAGAGAAAGATGTCGGATAGGGACTGTAAGGAACTTATGCACATGTCGCACCTATGGTGTTCTAACGCCATGTACATAAAAACCAGCAAAAAGCCCGAGGACGCTTCTCCGTCAATAACTGGACCGTATACACACCCGTGTATTTCATGCCCCATATTTAATTGCGAAAAACCTTTATTTATAAGGCTTTGAGGTGTGAGCTTGACAATTCTCTGTTTTTTGTTTCATTGAAGTAACGAAAAAGGAGGAAAAATGAAAACAATTAGCAAGCACATCAAAATTGCAGAGCGGCAAGTTGCACGCATTGAGCAGCAAATGGCTATATCGGGAATGACATTTACCGATTGGGTGAGGAACGCAATAGAGATCAAGCTGGGTCATGTTGAAACAGTTAATGCAATTAAAGAAGCGAAAGCTGATTTATTGAGAACACAGGTCGAGGTGCAGCGGGAGGTTGCAAACCTGCGTCTAAACATTCTCGCTGATCAAAAAACGTTCATTGATCAAACACGGTCTCTAAACGAGCAGATGTCGGAGCGTCACATTGACATCTGCAAAAAACATATCAGCGGTTTGACCACGGTGTTCCAAAGAGGCATTGAGGGCGGAACATTCGCAGGCGGCGGGTCCGGCGTTGCACGGCCCTATCAGAGCAAATCGAAGTTCGACGGTGGACAGGGGCCGATATCGTTCCCGAATGATGAGTAAAGAAATCTCGTGGTGTTAAGGGGTGCATCACGATTTTAGATTTAAGTACCCCGGTAAGGAAAAACATTATTCAACAACAAACAAAGGAGTACATATGAAGAAAGTATTTTTATCAGCAGGATTAGTAATGGCGTTGGCTGCGAGTTCATTTGGTGCAACTGCACAACAAACTCAACATGAAGATGTGGAGCGTACATCGAAGGCCGGAAAGATTGGTTGCGCAGTCGGCGGAATACTCGGCGGTGTCGTCGGGGCCAAGGTGTTCAAAGACGACAAGACTGCGGGTGCATTGGGTGGTGGAGCGTTGGGGTGCGCAGGCGGCAACTTCTTTGGGAAGAAGTGGAGCAAGGCAAAACAACTCAATGAGTTCAAAGAGGCAAGCGTCCAGGCGCAACAAGCTGGGCTTCATGCAACGGTGAACGAGCGCGATGGTGTGGATGAGAAGGGCAAGCCGACAAAAGAGCTTGGAGCAATGGTCATTGCTTATGAACCCAAAGACTTGTCCCCGGTTACAGAAAAGACGGCGGCAGTGTTCGACAAGGTTGCTGCTATCAGTTCGCGCTCAAAAAATCAGCTGACGTTTGAGTTCAGTGGAAAGGTTGGTTGCGAACTCCCCCTGGCCGAGCTGGGCAAGCGTGGGGCCTTCAATGGCGCTGGTGTTCAACATGCAGTCAAAGTGAGTTGCGGTCAGGGCGACAATAAGTTTGTCATCACTCCATTGCCAGAGTTGGCTCAGCGGTAATAACGGAAGGGTGGTGGGGCAATGGTGCTCTGCCACTCTTTACCAACAATAAAAATAAGGAGTAGGCATATGGAAAGCAACAACGAACCAAAAATTGACCCGCGAGCCCTCGACATGCAAATGGACGATGACGGTGAGCTTGACGAAAACGAGCAGGCCGTAGACCTTGCCGTAGATAAAACATTGGAGGCTGCTAACAAAGTGAAAGATGGTGCGAAAAAAATGGGATCGAACATCTGGGCTGGTTTAAAGAAAGGAGCATCAAGCGCATCCCAAAAAATTGCAGAGCGCAAATCCAAGGACGATGCGCCAGTAGCGGGTGCAGCGCAGTTAACTGCAAAGGCGAATTCGAACGAAGATGAAAGTTGTATGGCGGAGGACAAGGGCGGAAGCCGCGCGGCATTTGACTTGAAATTTAGCCAGCCAATGTCTGCGTCGGCGCAATTGGCCTTGTGCGAGGACGCGAGCAGCTTAATTGGGGAGCACGGCATTGCCGATGACCGCATTGGAGATTTTCAAAACGGCGCTCAGGAAGTTGTGGGCAACGCCAAACAGGTTCAGCCCACATCTGTACCTGTTAAGCCTAAGACGAAAACAAAAATTATCCCGGCTGACGAAAATGAATGCGCGGACGAACATCTAAACGAAGAGGCAGAGCGTCCCGCCACGGTCGGAAATGAGAAGTCAAACAAAACGGGCCTATTCGTCATTGGGACGGTCCTGGCAATTGGAATGGCCGTTTGCGGTTACTTGTGGTTACAAAGTGGTTCTGAAGTGGCGAGTTCGAACGAACAGACAGTTGAAGCTAGATCGGAGCCAATGCGCGAATTCAAAACTCCACGCGGAGCAATATTAAATGAGCGTGTGACGGCAATTTTTGGAAAGACTTGGAGTTATGGCTTAAATAACTATTCAATTTCCGATACTGGCGTTGTGACCCTTTCGGTTGATGATCGCGACTCAGTCGTGACATTTTCAATTGAGCCGCAAGAGAGTTACAGCCCTACACAACTCAATCCTCGAATTTTATTTGTATACGGCGATGATGACTACATTCCCATGACAATCAATTACGACTCGATAGAGGATGTAACGCCAAAGGGAATAACTGTGGAAATTCTAGAGGGTATGTTCGTTATGCTCAAAGACAAGTCGTTGATTGAGCGCGAAATGCAACAACCCGAGCCAGAGGTTGCAAAGGAGCCATTGCCGAAATCCATCGTGGAGGAAAAGGTGCAGCCTGCGATGAAGGGAGTGACAGTTGATGTAAAGGCAAATGATGAGAGTAGGGCCCAACCGAAACCTGCAAGCCGTAAACCGCAAACGGCACCAGGCGTTCATCGATCTGCTGATCGCGGGAAGAGCGAAAACAAAGTTCCACCAAAGCCAAGTGAATGGCAAGACAAAGCGTCCGCAGATCTTGATGCATGGGGAAAACAGTTTTGACTCTTGACAATAGATTTATCCGTGTTTGATTGAGTTCACCAACCACAAAGGAGGTTTTATGCTTTCAAAAATATACGATCAATACAAAACGAAGTTCAACTTGTCTCTTGGCAGTCGCGTTTACGATTTTTACGGACGCTACGTCATACGGACTCCATTGCATAAGTTCTCGAAAATGAACCCACATTTGGAGCGCGAATACTATTACAACGTGGGTGATCGAGCCAGCACCGAGGCTATTAAAGAATCCGAATCGAACTGGCGCGATCAAAGTTTGTTGCTGGCACAGGTCCGCGATGAGGAGGCACCTCGTGTCTCCCGTGCGGTTTTCTACACTTCAATATTGTTGATTGGACTATTGGGTGTGGCGTTTTGGGTTGTCATTCATCTCAACAATTGAAAGGAGGTTTCATGGGCTTAAACATATTTTTTATCACAGACTTCATCGACAAGCTTTTTGGTCGATTAAAAGGCGAGGTGGTTCAGACGAGCGAGCAGAAAACAGTTGTCAACGCAAACAAGCGTTACATGCGGTTGATCGGCCGTGGTGATCGTTATGTTCTGAATGGCGAATTGCCAAATGTCAAACCAAAAGACGTAGACAAGGTTTTGAAGATGGGCGCTGAACAGCGTGAGGACGGATCATTGTTCGTTCCCAAGGGAGTGGATCTTTCGCCATTCCGAAAATACTCGCCAATGATTGCGGAAGACCTGGACGACGAGCATTCGTTGTACAAGACCACTGCTGATGGCTTGCCTTGGGAAAACTTTGTCACCTTGACCGATACATCAAGCGGAGCCGACTCCACTGCAACATCGGTTGTCTACGGAATGATTCCAGTGCTGTCTGCGCTGACAATCGTTCTACTGGCTCTGCCAAGTTGGCTGGCACTGTCGGCGTTGATACCAGCGCTTTTGGTTATTCCACATCTCGTTGCATTGAAGCAGGGCGAGAGCTTCGCGGAGTCGGTAAAGATAGGCTTCATTGCCTTTATATTCCCCGTGTTGTTGTCGGTGTATGCGGTTATGGCTATCAAATTAGGCGCGGCTCCTGTTCCACTGGATGCTATGACGTCCACGGGCGGCGCTGGGGAAGTCCTGCCCATGATAGGAAAGCTAAGCGACGGATTTATGAGCGTTTTTAAGGCCGGAGTGGGTGTGTTCTTCTGGTTCGCTGCAACCGCAGTCATATTTACCGTGGGCTGCATTCTTAATTACGACAACCAAGATAAACTCGGTGGTGCGTTCCAAGGTGGCATTGATTGGGTGTGGGGATGGACGAAGTTATCGGTCGGGGTGGCTTTAGCATTGATGCTTCCGACGATGATGGCCCCTTGGGTAGTTCTGCTGTTTGCTGCGGCGTATTCAATGCGTTACACGGAGAGAAACTTCCAAGCGAGAGGTTGGATCCTTGATCAACAGAACAAAGTCATCGGTGGTGTTATTCAAGACCGTTCACATGCGCGCGCAATCGAAGATCGTCAGTTTCAAGCAAAGAACGTGCATAAGGATCAATCACCAACAATCGTGATTGCAATCGCCACGGGCTACTTGGCATCAAAAGGCTATGAGTTCAGCCCTGACGCGAACAAGAAAATGGTTCTATCAATCAACGACCTTTGCACCCACATGTTGTGTTTGGGTCGGACGGGTATCGGCAAGACAACAAGTTTCGCACGTCTGATTGCTTTGCAAATTGCTCTCGCGTCAATGAAAGGTTACCGAGTTGGATTGTTTGTTCTGTGCGGCAAAGGTTCATTGCCTGGAGAGCTTAACAACGTGCTGGAGAAAAACATCAAGCCTGGGATGGCCGTTGGTCTGATCGAAGGTCTTGACGCAGAAGAGTTGGCCGTAGCCATTAACTCAATGGTGTCATCAGATGGTGTCAAAGACCCATTGTGGTCCCAAGGTGCCGACACGCATGTTGTTAACGCTGCAATTCTTTTTGAGGCACTCTGCCAACACGAAGAGGCCGTGTACAAACATGCTGTAATGGAGCTAAACAAAATAGACATGATGCTTCCAAACTTGGAATACATAGTGAAGGATTTATACAAAAATCCTAATACGCAGGGATCTGAGCAGCATGTGAAAGCAGTAAGGGAATTGCAGAACACCCGCGACCGTCGCAGCTTCTACATTGCGGAGATCAAGCGTCCACGTGAATGGCGGTGGTGCGTTGATGATTTCTTGGCCGTACTGGTGTTGCTGGATGACGTTGAGATCCCGCGCGGCAGCGAGGTGGGGGAAATTGGCAAGAACCTGAAACGTTGGTTGAACTTCTTGGGTGTCAACGTTGTGGGTGACGAACGTCAACCTATTGCTATACATCCAGAAGTGCGCCGTCACGGGTCTAGTCTTCAAAAGGCAATCTCATATGTGGTCAAAACGTGGGTGCCAAGGCCCCATCAACAGCGCGAGTCTTTCCGTTTAAACGTGGACCAGCGGATCAATCCATTGATCCAGTCGAAAAAATTGGTTGACGAGAATGGAACGCCCTGGACCGCTCTGACAACAGGTGTTGATATAACGGATGTTATGCGCGGTGCGCGCTACGGAATCGATTTGCCGCAACCCATTTATGGTAGCGCCGGTGTTGCAGTATCAATACTGCTCAAGCAACGTGTGTATGCACAACTCAAAAAACGTGCTGTTGGTAATTGGGCAAAAGACAATCCTGATGCAACCGTCTTTATTCAAGTGATGGATGAGTGCCAGCTTTTGGTTAGTAAGCAAGAGCGTGAACTAATTTCAATCGCGCGATCTTTGGGGATGGGCGCTGCGTACTTGACTCAAAACGTTGAGGGTTTGATGCCTTGTTTCGACTCAAAAGATGCGCTGGAAGGTTTCTTAGACCAATTCCAATCTATCACTTGTTCCATGGCCTCTGAGGCAACTTATGATTTCGTAATGCGCAAAGTTGGCCACGGATCCTTGATCCAATACAAACCCACTGGTCGAGGGTTGGACTATAAGGCTGGGACCAATGCGTTTAAACGTTCAGCGCTAAACATGGAAGATCATCCTCAGCGTGCGTTCTTGCGTCGTATGAAGCGTTGGGGACTGGGCAAGGTTGTTTCGCGCGACATGATGGCGAATGACTATGGCCGTCGCTGGGATCAAAAGTGGGACGCACTGCGTGGCACTAATGTGGACGAACGTGGTTTCTCATCACGCTCCGCAATCATGATCGGTGGGTCGGGCTCAAAACAAGACGGTCCGATTGTAACCATGGCTGAGTTGGGTCAGGAACTCAACACGAGTGGTGGTGCACGAGCACTGGTTTATTTGAATCGTGGGAACGTCCGCCGCGTTGACTTCGCACGCACAATTCCGGTGACCCCATCCACAGTGGATGAGTACCTAGAGAAGTTCCGCAAGGATAATTTGGAAAGTGAGTTGTTTGAAAATGAAGCTGCATAACAAAAACCAAACAGGAGACTAAAAAATGAATAAAGATATTAACAAGCAAGAGCAATACAACAACAGCCTGTTGAGCACGGATCTCAATTCAATCTTCACGGCTCCGGATGATGCATTCCGCTCGGAGAAGAAAGAAGCTGCAGAGCAAGGGGACACTCAGGCGCAAGCCTGGGTGTCACAGGACACTATGGTTGATGGTCTTGAGCGGCGCATTGACCAATACGACAGTGAGATCTCGCGACGCCAGGATCCCACGCATGTCTTGAAATTGGAGGATGACTATCAACGCATGTTGTTGGGACGCAGCCAATTTCTTGAGAACAACCCTAAGCCAGCAATGTTCGGCAAGGACAAGTGGCAGGAACAGTTTGATGGGTATGAGAATGCTATTTCAAAACAAAAAGAACAAATGCAGGAGTGGCAGGAGAAGTCTTCACCAGAAGTTCTGTCCGAACTTACCCAGCGGCGAAACCAGAAATTTGAGGAAATGCTGGAAGCTACGGGCCAGCGCCAGAAGCTCGGTGAATTGCCATCTGAGCAGTTGATGCAGGCTCAAGCAAGCAAGGATGCCTACGAACTGTTCCAGGGTGAGGGTGCATTTTCGATCTCCCAGCGGTTGATGGAACGACGCGGAACTCAGCAGACTGAACAGGGTGAAGCTGAAGGCCAAGGGGCTCAAGGTCAACGCACGGGTGGACCAGCATGGGCCGCTGAAACGCTGTCAAAACCCACAGATGAAGAAAAGATGCTCGCAGATATTCAGCACGGTTTTGTCATGGAGCACAACCGTTGGCCTAAAGAAAAAGAGGTCGATGCACTGATTGCAAAACGAAATCAAGTTCAAGCGCCAGTCGATACAGATGAGCAAGCTCAAGTTCAAGATCAAACTCAACGGCGCGGGCAGGTCTACGCCCAATGACTTATCTTCCAAACAATGAAGGCCAGCATAAGCTGGCCTTTTTTGTATAGGCAATTTATCAAGTTTTGCTATTGACAATATTGGGAGTTGGATTTGAATAAAAGGAGTTAACAAATTAGGTGGTTTGAATGATAAAAAACATTATGATTGCTGGGTTGCTGATTTTTTGGGCTTTGCCAGCGGGCGCTACAATCGAGCAAAAAAGCGTAGATGCGTTTGCAGGCGATCAATTGCAGATGAGTCCTGCCCCAGTACGCAACGCCAACGAAGCGCAATGGTGGAACTTCTTCAAGAAGAAGCACAGTCAAAAGATTTGGAAAGGCGTTCACCCAGATCTCAAGATGAAGCTAGAGGCCGTCTACGAGGCTATGGCTCAGCGTGGCTATGACATGCGACCGCTGGAGGGCGTGCGCAGCGAGGCAAGGCAGGCAGCGTTGCTCGCGAGCAACACCGGGGTGACGAGCGTAGGGGCTGGGATGAGTTGTCACAATCACGGCTACGCTATCGACAGCGTTATGCACGTGGATGGCAAACCCACATGGGACATCGATAACGCACATGTCCGTGAGGGCTACTTGATGTTCGGTGAGCTCACCCAAGCATTGGGGTTGGAGTGGGGTGGTAGTTGGACCCGTATCCAGGACTACCCACATGTGGAAATGAAAGTGGAGTGTCGTCAGGCAATACGCGCGTATCGCATTGGCAAGAAACCTCCAATGATGGTCGCCTCACTGGATATGGTTGACCCGGAGCTGGTGATTGCAGCCCACTTTAATTCAACAGCGGTAGCGACAATTTGCACATTTGATCAGCCCTGTGAAACGCAATTTGGAATTGTTGCACAGATGTGTCCAAGCCCCGTTTACCAATACAGCCATCAAATATGGTCTAAAAACACGTATTTGAATTGGGTGTGAGCTTGACAGCAATCAAACCCTCTTTACATTCATTGAAAAGAGGGGGTTTATGGAGAAGATACATGATGCCTTTGGGCGCGTGGGCAAACACATCGCGCCGCATACACTGGTTCGACGCTGGGATACCGCCTTGCTTTTTGGAGCTGGCGTTTTCCTCGCGGCATACCTAATTGGTATCGCCATTTTACGAATTGGGGATGTGTACTACTCCGTTCCCTACGTTTTGCATTTACAGGTTGGGATCTACTCGGGAATCCACTACGCAACGCTTGGAACATTTCTGAGAGACGTGTCACCGCAGACCGTAGAAGTGCTGCGTATGACACAACACTTTTATTCGACGCTTGCCTGCTTTTATATCTCCATTGCGCTTGGGCTTTGGGCGACGAAGTACGGCTTGAAACCCCGTCGCAATATGTATGTATTGGACGGACCTCAGCTGTTGAAGGGGAAGAGCGCGGAGCAAGAAGCAAAGCGCATTACAAAGATTGAGGTTCAAGACAGCGCAATGCCTTTGCTGCTTCACCCGCTTCTGAGGCTTTCCCAGGAGCGCTGGAACCGCCACATGTTGATTTACGGATCCGTGGGATCAGGCAAGACCCAAGTTCTACTGCCAATCATTCGTCAGGTTATCTACAAGCGAAAAAAATTGCTTCTCTATGATGTGAAAGGTGACTTTACCAGCTACGGCGATTTCAGCGCAGCGACGTACATAGATCCCACATGGACGCGTGCTCAACGGGCGCAAGCCGCGCTTTGCAAGGCGGTTTTCCCACGGCCAATTATTGTCAGCCCATACGACCGTCAAGGATACGTGTGGGATGTGGCATGTGATGTTAACACAAATGTTCAGATCGAAGAGTTCGCGCGATGCCTTATTCCCCAATCGCCGGGGGAAAGCAACCCATTCTTTACCAACACCGCGCGAATGATCCTTGTTGGATCACTGCGAACCTTGGTGGCAAATATGGGTAAAACGTGGGGGTGGCCTGTTTTTGATGCGCAACTCAATAAAACGGCTGAGCAGATGAAGCCGGACATTCTTGCCAACTACAAGAAAGCATTTCCGCTGATTGAAAACACTGAGTCGCAGACGACGGCAAGCATCATGTCAACAATCATGGCGAATATGCAGGCCATTGAGTACATGGCAAAAGCATGGCCTAAGGTCGGAAAACGTCGCTTTTCCATCGTTGAGTGGGCACAAGACGACTATAAGGGTCGTCGCGGAGTGATCGTCCAAGGCGGTGGAATGGAGGTTTTGACAAGCTCTTACATCTCAGCGCTGATCAACATTTTAGTGGGCGAAGTTATTTCCCCAAAAATGACGGAAAACAAAGACCGTGGTATTTACATCGTCCTCGATGAGTTGACCTCAGCAGGCTGGTTGAACATTGGGCCACTAATTGATAAGGGGCGCTCCAAAGGTGTCACCTTGATCGCAGGGATCCAGGAGTTGGGACAACTTGCAAAAGTGTATTCCCAGGAAGACGCGAAAATCATACCAACGATTGTTGGTACACACGTGATATGCCAGCTTCAGATGTCCGAAACACGCAAGCAAGTCGCCGACATGTTCGGCACAAATGTCACTGCAACCCTTGCACACGACGAGCAGGCGAACGTCCACCAAGACGGCCGACAGGTTGTCTTTGAGCATCAACTTACCAACGAGCTTGGGCCACGCAAAACAAAGAACGGCGGATTTGAAGTCCGGGCGATAGTTGCTACTGCCGGTTACGATCCTTTGCTTTTGGCATTTCCCGGTCAAAGCTTAGAGAAGCAACGTCCTGGGCAAGTGCCAGCTAAATGGATGACGGAGGCCGCTGCGGTGAAGGCTGAAGTGCAGGAGCCTTACGTGGAGCCGGAAGCCGTAGCCGATGGCGGATTGGAAGTATCAGCCCATCAATCACAAATTATGAGTCAACAAGAGTTGTATGAACTATTTCGGTAAATTTAGCGTTAATGCTCAGGTTCTAGCTTGACATTGAAAATATCTTTGTTTGAGTGGGAGATAGTCTCAAAACAAGGAGTGACAATGAATTATTTCGACCATACATTTAAAGGGGCGATCATTGACAATGATGTCTCCGCCGTTCAACAGAAAATTGAACAAGTCGGACCAAACGTAACAGACGAGAACGGCATCACGCCTTTGCACTACGCTGTCCTGGGCGAAAGATCAAACATCACAGCGGTGTTGCTCGATGTGGGAGCGAATATCGAAGCCGTAGATCGATACGGCATGAAGCCCTTTGATCTGCGCAGGCCTGTGGTGAACAACCGGCAAGATCACAGACTAACGGCACATCAAGCAGCAAGCATGGGCAACCTTGAACAGACCCGCGCATACATCTCCATGGGGGGTGATCTTCACGCCTTGGACTACGGCAACTACAGCCTCATGCAGCACGCAGCGCTCAACGGTCACAGTGAGGTTGTTGCAGAGCTTCTCAGCGCGGGAGCGGACGCTCAGCACTTCCATCCATCGACTACGCCCCCGGTTCACCTGGCGGCAAAGAGCGGCTCGATACACGCCCTTGAAGTCCTGCTTGTGCATGGAGCGGATCCATCCGCCCTCAGTCCACTGCGGCAGAACGCAGCGCACCTTGCCAGCGAAAGCGGTAACGTCGAATGCCTTGATTTGTTGCACAAGCACGGGGTTGACCTTCACGCCGTGGATCTGCTTAAACAAACTCCTATGGATCTTGCATTGAGAAAATCACACGATGTGGCAGTGCGATGGTTGGAAGAACATGGTTGTAGACACGGCGAGGTTGATAGTGACCAAACGCTTAGCAATACCGCTGCTGCCTCGTACAAGCAACGACTGCTGTCGAATGCATCACTTCAATACATTGTTGGGCGGGATGACGAAATGCCTCGACTGACATTCACAAGGATGCAATGAGCCTTGACAAACCCCTTATTTTTGATTGGATGAACTATCACTTCACGAAGTAAGGGGGAATAAATGATCCAAAATAAACCAATCAAGTTGTCGTCAAAAAGACCGAAGGGCGACGACCTGATCGAGTATCTGTTGTCTGTTCCTAATCTCGAATTGAAGATTTCGGCGCAGGTTCAAAGTGCGGGCGTTGACGCAGTGTCGGAATATTACGCCGAAGATACCAAGATCGAAACACATCTCATAACGACATCGCATTGGGGTGGAAAACTCGCGCAAGACCTGGGGCTCACTGGTAAGCCAGTCAACAAAGATGACATGTTGAAGCTGTTTGAGGGGTACGCTCCCAACGGTGACAAATTGTGTCAAAACGCGGGTCAAAAGCCACGGACAGAGGTCAAGATTGATCCCAAGACTGGCAAGCCCAGGTTGAATGAAGACGGAAGCGTTATGACGGTGGACAAGGGCGGACGGCGAGCGGCGTTTGACTTGACACACTCCCCACCAAAGTCTGTGTCGTTGCTCCTGGCGTTGGGCGATGACGAAACCAAGAAGGTCGTAATGGAGGCGCAGCGCGTCGCTGTCGATGCGTCCATGTCAAAAATGTTTGAGGCGTATACGCAGTGCCGTCGGGGTAAGGGTGGCAAAGATGTTATTGACGTTGATGGCTTGGCGTACTCGATGCACATGCAGTTCGGCAACCGAAATCTAGAGCCGCACATTCATTCGCACGTTCTGGTGTACAACGTGTGCAAGGGCTCTGATGGCGGCTATAGCACGTTCGACAGTTCCGAAATATTCCGCTTCCGCCATTCCGCCGATATGGTCTACCAGAACGTGTTGGCTACTGAGCTCACCAAGGCGGGATTTAAGATCCACCAAACCGAGGAGCTCGACGCCCATGGCAAAAGAACCGGTGAGCGTGCGTGGGAGGTTGCCGGACTGCACGACCGTGAGTTGATCAATGAGTTCTCAACGCGACATCTTGAAATCATGGCGGAGCGCGGGAAGGGTACAGCGGATGCTTTGGCTTGGGCCAAGACGCGTAAGCACAAAGACGAACCGTCCTACCCCGAATTGATCGATCACTTTGATAAGTTGCTGGCTTCTGTAGGCGAGCGCAGAAGCATCCCAACTGTCGAAGAGTTGAGACAGCAAAATCATGTGCGTTGTGCTCCCCGAACACGTGAAGAAATGTTGGAGCTCTTACACGAGAACGATTCGATGTTTTCGTATCCAACGCTGTTGAAGCAGTTGGGCATCGAGAACCTGGGCTTCATGACCGCCGACGAACTTTTCAGTGCTGTGGATGAGACTGTGCAGGACACTGAGGATTTGTATGAAATCAACCCAATGGCGCTGCATGACGACGACAAGGGCTTGACGCTGGCCCGCAGGCACACTGAAATGCGTTACGCCGCGAAGTGGATGGTTCAAAGCGAGTTGCAGCTTATTCAAATGACCGAGGCACGTAAGGCCGAGGAGTGGTGGAAGGTGCCACAGGCTTACGCTCAGCCCATCATCGAGCGAATGGAAAAGCGCAAAGGGTTCAAGCTCTCCGTCGATCAGCGGCGTGCAGTTGAACACATCGTGTCGAACAGCGCGGGCGTGTGCATTGCGGAAGGCTTCGCGGGAACGGGGAAAACCACTGTCTCCGATTTCTACTCGGAGGTCTACCGATCGATGGGGAAGCGCATGCTGGGATGCGCTATCGGCAACCAGGCTGCGCAGAAGCTTCAAAGTGAAACCGGGATGGAGTGCAGTTCGGTCACCAAGATGCTCGCAGACTTGCTGCGCAAGCGTGTAGTGCTCAGCGAAAACGACGTGGTTGTGTTGGATGAAGCAGGGATGATTGACGTGCCGCAGATCAGAGCGCTGTCGTCGTACTGCAAAGCGGCAGGAGCGAAGTTGATACTGCAAGGCGACGAAGAACAGTTGAAGCCCGTGGGTGCAGGGCAGGGCATGGCTTTGATGAGCGACATCCTGGGCTCAAGCACTCTCACTGAAATTCGCCGTCAAAAAGATCTTGAGATGCGCGAGATCGTTAAGATGTTCTACGCGTTTGACAGCAACGGTATGCCGGTCAAGCAGCGCACACCAAAATCGCGCGATGAAGTGCTGCAACAGTCGGCCGAAATTTGGGCTGCCATGGAAGCGGCGGGATGTGTGGATGAGTACGACACCCATGCACAGGCTGTAACGACGCTGGTGAGCGACTACTTTGAGTCAACCGCCACAACCGATGAGCGCTTGGTACTGGCGCATTCCAATGCAGATTTGAAGACGCTCAACCAAGCCATCCGTAAGGGCTTCCAGGAGCGCGGGGTGGTGGACAGTGAAGAGGTGCAGATACGTGCAATTGGTAAGAAGTATTTTGAGGATATGTCCATATCAGTAGGGGATCGCATACGCTTCACGACAGCGGACAGTGTGATGAAGGTTGTGAACGGAACAGAGGCGTGCATCACATCCATTGTTCCCAACCGCAAGCGCGGTGGCTATGACGTGAATGTTGACGTTGACGAAGGTGGTGGTGTGTTCCGCAAGTTGAAGTTCAACACTGAGGAGTGGAAGGCCATTCAACACAACTACGCGCGCACTGTTCACGGCGCTCAGGGGCAGGGGAAGACCGACGTGTTCTTGCTGGGGAACGCTGGTATGACCGACAGCAGTTCGATGATGGTTGCCATATCGCGCGTGACAAAAGGTAAGTTCACGTTGTACGTGTCGTCCGACAACGCGGACACAATTCGTGAGCGTGTGGCACTGGATCGGGCAAAGGAGAACAATTTACATGTTGGTGTTCGTGGTGAGGTGGGTGAGAACTTGGAAAAAATATTTGACAGTTTCAAAATCAAGAAAACAGACACTCTCGATTTAAGAGCGAAGTCCACCAATTCAAAAAAGAAGGCTGTGGATGCACGGGAACAACTCGCTTCCAGGGAAATGGACGACTGGGTGAACAAACACGTTGACGTAATTCGTCAGGCTACTGATAAGCGTGCGTTGACGGTCCATGGACACCGTGCTAGCGTTCAAGAACACAAGCAATGATCACCATTATGTTAATCACCGCAGCAATCATTTTGATTGTCATCGGTGCGGGCGTTGTCTATCGCCGCGCCAGGAGCCGAGCTTTGCCGTCTGAGCAAGAGCAGGAGCGGCGGCGCGACGCAAACGAACGCAGCTACTTCTAAGACTATGGCCCCGATGGGGCCATGTCTTTTATAGGTATGCGGCTACAGCGGCCACGGTAACCCCTATGCCCAGCAACCAAGGGATCAAGGTCCACGATCTGGTTTTCTTGGAGACGGGCCACCGGCATTGCTTGGCGATCTCCATGCGCGCGGGTGTCATTCTCAGTACGGTGTTGACTCGGATGTTGGGCGGCTTGCCGTAGATATTCCATCCAGCCCGCTGCGCTGTGTACCGCCATGCGTACTCATGATCTTCTGCCTGGGCCGTTGTACCAACGAGGCTCGCGAGGTGAAGCATGGTGAAGCGCTGATCTTGCCAGCCCCCATCCGGTCGCCGGTGCTGCGTCTCGCGACGCTTGAGGTCGGTAGACTGGCCTACGTAGCAGCAGCCGTTCTCAAACAGCAGTGCGTAGATGTGTCGTGTTCGTGGTCGGTATTTCTCTGAGCGGCCAAACCGTGCCGCCTCAGAGCCACTCATCCGCCCCCTTGGCGTAAGCGGATCCCATTGTCACTTAAAAGACTGAGATCCATGGTCCACTTCTGATTGTTGGAAGAGCGCTGTGTCCATAATCCAAATGCGTCGCAGATGTGCTTGTCTAAAAATTCATCATCACAGCCTGTTGCTGCTTTGAAGTGATGCCGCACTTCCGTTTCTTCGCCAACAAGTTTCGAGTACCCGTAGTTCGTCGCACGTACGCACTTTTGACAAGCACTTACAAGCCGTTTCATGGTTTGCACTTTTGAGGCGTCGTTGTAATGCCAGCGGGCTATGACATCCAAGTATTCTTCGCGTTTAGGATCCTCTACCGCTCCGCACAACTCACACGTGTGATTGCTGCGTTGTCGAAGGCCATTGGACAGACGCTTCCAATCAGACGGATCTAGGGCATTCTTGACTGATCTCATCCAACAACTCATTGGAACCATTGCAATATGCAAATGGTTGCCGCCGTATGTTCGATCTTCTCCAGTCAACGTGGTGATCGGTGAGGGATTGCTAATCGGAGTGAAGTGCAGGGACATCGATTGAGCTGAGTCTGTCGTATCGGCGTACCAAGCTTTACATTCCGCATCAAAGCGCCCACCCAGTGCGCGTGCTTTATCTTTCTCGATGAAGGGGACATGGAAGTATTGAGACATCATTCACCCCTTTCGTCTTGAGATATAAATGTCACATCGCTGCGAGAGCGCCCTGGGCCAGACCAGATCCATGAGAACAAAATGGTTGGAGTGTCATACCGGGCTGGCTCGCCAACAAAGTTTTGTCGGTGCGTCTTTCCAAGCAGAAGGCGACCGGTGTATGACACTCCATTGTGTTCGACAGTGTATTGACCGTCTGATCGGACGTTGTTGAAGTGGTATCGGCCCTTGCTGTTCGTGCGGCGCTCAATCAGTCTGTGCGTTTCATGGTGATAGGCACGAACAATCTCGCCTGACATTGGTTTGGCTTGCGCATCGACAACCACACCTGTGATGTCTGACGCAAGTACGTTAGATGCATGTGCATTTGACGAAGCGAACAACAGTGAGACTGCAATAATTAGAAATTTGATCATGTGTATTCTCCTTTTTGAGTAAAAAAATGGGGGCGCTTGACGGTGCCCCCATTGGTACTGCCGAGTTGTAATGACATGCGAAGCTCATGTGCTCCCTGATGATTTATCGCCTAAATCGGTAATGGGCTCCAACTGCTCCCATGGCCGAAGATCCTCCACCCACGGCAAATGCACCGCTGAGTGACCAGCGCTCACTTACACGGAAATTGGCACCCACGGCGATTGCTGTTTTGTTGGACGAAGCACCACCAGCAAACCCAAATTCTCCTTCGCCTACTTCTAATGGTGAAGTTCCGACATTGACCTGGCTTATAGCCGCAGCCTTCGCTCCAAGAGTGTTCAACTTGTCATCGAAACGGTGTTCCAGTGCATCAATGCGGTTGTTGGTTGCGGTCCACTGATCGTTAAATCGTTGTTCCATCGCCCACGCCTGACCACCATTGATGGCGTCCAGGCTTCCTTGTTCAATTCGGCCATCTGAAACGTTGGTGACGCGGTGTCTTCCAGCATCTAAGCCGGTTCCTGAGATTGATGCCCCGCCGTTGATTGATAAGCCACCTTGCTCGGACAATTCCACACTGTCATTCAGCGACACAGTTGTGGCCCCTGTGCTGTCGGTGTCAGTCGTGATGTTGCGTCCAGCGGCAATTGATGCCGATCCATCGCGGCCCGGATCACCCTTATCGCCTTTTGGACCAGTAATGCTTTCTCCCGGTTCGCCTTGGGGTCCCTGCGGGCCAGGGGCACCGCTGCCACCGCCAGAAGAGTTTTCCACAGTGGTCAAACGACCATCGATGGAGACAAGAGCATCGTGAACATTGGAGTAGCTCGATCCGCCGAGGGAAACGGCCCAGCCGTTGTACACGCCGTAGGTGAAGCCAGCAGTGCCGCCCAGTGTGGACGTGACGGATTTCAACTGACCAAAGGTGGGCGCATCGGAGTCGTTGAGCGCGTTTTGCAAATTGATCAAACGCCGCTGATATCTATCGTCACCGATTGAAAAGACATCGGCCTCTCTGCAACTCGATCTATCTCCAATGGCGACACAGCCCCAGGCAGTCGCACTTGAGAAGCCGCCAATTGCTGTTGTAAATGGTTCCGATGCATACGCACCGTGACCTATCGAGGTGGCGTTGTCCCCTGCATAGCCGAAGAATCCAATCTGCGTTGAGTAATTCCCTGCGTACCCCTGGGTGCCGTAACTTGTTCCTTGAGACCCAGCATAGGAGCCGACACCCGTAGCTATTCCGTCAGGCCGCGCAACTGCACCTATTCCTTGCGAAATGCCCATGAAACCACTCCCAGCTTTCATCAATGTTTGTCCAGACAAGTCGTAATCGGATCTTAACATCAGGTTTCCATATCGGTAGCCGTAATATGTAAAGCCATCTATATCCAGTCTGTTGTAATACACGACTTCACTAAGATCAGGGTCCAGCGGCTGCACTTGCCACTCTGGACGGCTCATTAAAAACTCTTTTTGGCTTTCACTGAGGCTTGTTGATACCTCGGCGATAGCAATCGTTGGCATGGCAAGCGCAATGCCGACTAAAAGCAAAGCACCTTTTATTTTTTGACTCATAGAAACCTCCTTATGTTTTGAGAAACGGCATTGCTTTAGAAAAGCAAACATTTCTATTTTGTCAAGTGCTTTATCTGGTGCGCACTTGATTTATCAGATTAAGAAATAAAAAAGCCCCCATTACGGGGGCTTGCCGATATCGCCAAGGAGGTGAGGCTTTCGGCTATCTCAAACTAACAGTGCGCGAAGACATGTCAAGATCATTGACAATATTCATTTTGCTCATAACGTGAATTTAAATCATGTGTTGAGGTGAGTATGTCTAAGGTAATTTATATTTGCGCGTTTGGCTTAATGCTTATCGCATCACCCATTGCTTTTGGTGGCACAGTTGATGCTGAGAGTTTGGATGGGGAACATCTTCACGAATTTATTGAGCGCGTGTCTTTGGAGGATCGTGCGGGCACGTGCGGGTTTATTCGGCGCGAAAATGGCAAGTACGCCATAGGCGCTGCCGATTGCAATTTGTTGTCCCGTCGTGCGGATATCATCGTGTATCACACTGGCAATTGGCGTCGTCTGGAATATGCACCCGTAGACGCCTCAATCAATGTCAACGGAAAATCACTGCCTGGACGTGTTCTTGCCGAAATCACAGCGCCCAAAGCACTAAGCCAGGATGAATTTGCGAGCGCCTTGGCGGAACCAATCGCGCAATACACCAAGCAGTTGCAGCACGAAGTGTGTGCTCAGATCTGCAAATCGAGTGATGGAACATGGGGCGCAACAATTACGACCGTCGGATCACACGTCATGTGCCCCATTACTGGAGCTTGTCCATCTGGCATGACGCCAACAGGTGAAGGCATACATTCTCATCCGACAGGTGGAAGCTACAACCTCAACGATGCGGATAAAGCGGTGCTCTTGAGTGGCCCATTTTATCGGCTGGGTGCAAAAGAGCAGCGTGGGAAAACCGACGTGTTCTCACCTGAGGATTTCAAGTCAGGACCTGGCTACATGGTGACGGACAAGGGCCGCTTGATGCACCAAGACGGCCCAAAGAAGGTTCGCATCATAAGCATTGGTATGTAATCCAATTCGATTGCCCCGCCGATCCCTGTTGCGCCCCGATTGCCGGGGCATCGTTGTAGCCCTGCATGTATACAGAGTCCCACTCCGCTGGACGGCCACTGGCCCATCCTACGTATGGTGATGATCCGGCACCGGCAACGATCTGCCATCCGCTTGCAGTACATATGGCTGCCCGGAAAGTACCACCGCACGGACCCATTCCACTGCAACTGATGTAGTTGGACCACGACCTCTGACCGACATTTGATCCATTGCAATCCTTCAATCCATTGAGTGGGGACGAGTTCTGCCACGCAATGCGGTACGAACGGTTTTCGACCGTGCAACTGGCCGCACAAGAGTTCACGTGATTGCGTTGCGCGCCTGTGTCATACCAGCCACTCCAGGCCCCGACGTTCGGCGACGGTGGTGTTGTCTGTCCACTGGGGCAGCTAAAACTTATCGTGCGTTGACGATGCTGCTGTTTATCAAACCCGTTTTGCCCGGAGTAGCCAACGGGGCATCCGTAATCCACACGCACCCATTGTTCGTCCGTCTCGTTATACGGTGAGGGGCATGCACTGCAATTTTGATTGTGGTTGCGGCTGCCGCTTTCGACCCAGTTGCCATACGTTTCGCTGCGTCCTGGGTCTGTTTGGTTTGCCGAAGAATTGCATGCGTATGTGATGTTGACAGTCTGTTTAAAGATTGCTTCCCACGCTTGATTGCCAAACGTTCCCGCTGGGCACGCACCCGTACGTGGTTCCGTACGCTCCAATGTGCTTGATGAGTTCGCGGGGCAAGTGTGGCATACACCAACTATTGAACTGCCTTTCATTTCCCATATGCCACTCCAAACCGGGGTTTCAGTTGCGCTCGCACAGCGAGAGTATTGTTGCTCAACACCATTGCGCATGCCGTACGAATTGATGGGGCAGGGGGCATTTGCAGGGCGTTCCAAACGTCCTGGCGTACAGCATGTGCCCAAGGTGAAACACGAAGCAGCACATGAGTTATTGACTGTTTTCCAGTCTCCCCATTCCTTAATGGCGCTGCCATTGCAGTTGCGGTATCTTTCTCGCGATATGCTGCCCCCTTGACCGGCCGGGCACGCGATTGAAGATGTTTCCTTGTCCGTAATTGGGTCAAATGCGCACGACGGTGGAACAGGCAAAGGGCTCTTGCATGTACTCAATGTGGTTGTCCATGACCCCCACTGTCCGCTCGGGCATTGTTTTGTACGGGTGTTCACCACGTAACCGATTTGGGTTGCCGGACAGTTGCCGATTTGCGTTTCAGTTGTCTCAATGCACTGACTTAACGGCGGTGTTGGTGTTATCGGGTCTATTGGTGTCGCGTTTGCGGCGCACGTGTTGAACGTCGTTGCCCAGGATGACCATTGCAGTTTAGGGCATGTGGACGATGGGCAAGTCCCATTGCGGCGCTGTGTAATTGATCCACTGGTATTTCCAGCGCAAGCAAGGGTCTGTGTTTCAATTGTTGGTGAGCATTCGCACGCGCTGATATCTTCTGCGGCTGTCACCGTATGCTTGTTCGTGTATCGAAACAGAATCTCGTTGTCGTTACGAGTTGAGCATTGGGTTGCCAATAGGTCCTCGCGCATAGGGCTATAAGGCCGTTGCAGCTGAAATCCATTGACTCTGACGAAATCCGCTGACACGCCAATGGCACTGGCAAGCTTTATGCATGTCTTGCTTGGCACGGACAAATACACTAGATCAATTGAGTCGTTGTTGCCAAATGCGCTTCCCGGCTGGACAACTGTCATTTCAGCAACGGAGGAAGGCGGGTGCAATGCGCCGTTTTGTACGACAAAGTTGGAGTTGAATGTGTTGCGAAGTGTATCGGTGTTTAATCCATCGTAAGATGGATGCAGGACGTATAGGTCCGTGACGGATTGGACAATTTTAGCTGCGCGCTCTTGTTCAACGCGAATTGCAGCCATTGAGGCTGATGGCGTGAAAAGTTTGTAAGTCATTGCTCCGAGACCCACAATCAGGGCAACACACAAAGTCAATTCAAATAAGTTAAATCCTTTTTCACGCATTGTTCCCCCTGCATATCAACTCGATTGATTTTACATTACGGTTGATTTCGCATTTTGCAAGCTTATGCCTTTCAATGCATTGACGATCAATCAATGCATTTGTTCTTTCCGGATGGTTGGTCAAGGCCTGATGAGGGCGTCCTGGTCCCGTGGACACGGACCCATGCACTGCTTGCCCTTTGACGCACCCGCACGCTGAGACAGGCTGAGACGCTACGAGAAACAGCCTGTGTCCATGTTGTGTCCATGCGGGGTGCGTCCACCATAAGGCATAAAAAAACCCTTGCAGAGCAAGGGTTTATGAGTCGATACTGTTCCTACGCCAATGGTGCTTCATGAGCGGGGTGTGCTCGGCAGCACTCTTCTGGGACGAGGTTTTCGGATTGGAATCAGTGGTTTGCAAGAAACGTCCTTACGGGATGTAGCAGTCAATCCGGGTTACTGGCGGCAAGTAGCGGTGTTCTTTGTTACGTCGCGGTTGCGGCGGTCACTCAAAAGGGATCAAATCGATGTTGCGACGGACTCACAGCGGATCGACCATGGATAAGGTTGTTGCGACGGAGGCAGATGCCCCGCGTCGCCGAGGCACCAAGTTTAAGCTGTCCTACCGGCAGATCTGCGAATTGAGCGTGGTCAAAGGACCCGTTGAAGGGCCGCAGGGCCGGGCCATGATTGCCCCACGGCCGGCAGCCGAAGCAGGGAGGCCCTATCGGGTCTTGGATGGCAACCAGGGAGCGCCCACCGGCTTTGGCTTCTACGTAGGCACCACCCGGACTACGTATGAAGTCGTGGTTCGAGGGCCCTCAGGGGTTCGGCGGTTCTCGCTAGGGAATGTGGCCGACATGGGGCCGGAGCAGGCTTACGAGCTGGCCCGGCAGAAGCTGGCAGTGGTTCGTGAGACCGGCGAGCACCCGTCCCGGCAGGAGGCCCGCAGCGAGCACCTGGTAGAGCTGAAAGGGGTCACTTTGGCCGGTTGCTTTGCCGTTTACATAGAAGAGCTTGAAAAGAAGGTCCGCAACAAGAAAGCCAAGCCTGCCAGTGTCCGAGCAGTTCAGGACAGCCTGGCGCGTTTCGCGCGGCCTGAAGTCGGCCTGGCCGACAATGCCATCCTCCACCTGACGGACCGGGACATCCATAAAGCCTTCGAGAATCTGCGTCGGTCTTCGATGGTTCGGTCCAACCGGATTCCGACGGCTATGCGGACTGCCTTGGCAGGCCACTCCGATTGGGCAGAGCTCTCCACACAGCAACTGGAGGCTCTTGGGATCAGCGGTCGATACCTGCAGCGTGTCAAAGCCGCTGGGAGGGCGTCGACAGAGCATTCGTTCACCGACGCCAAGCGGGCGGTTGACCTGGTGCTCAAGCGGGAGCGGAAAGCAGCCGCCAGGGAACAGCGCGAACCTGTGCTGCGCTACAACCCGTTCCAGGTCATTCACGACGACGACATGCTTCGGGATGCCCAGGAGCTCCGCCGGCACTACGAGCGGGCCGAGGTTCGGAACCCGCTGGGCGACCAAACGCTGCCTCGGGTGCTGAAGGTGATCCTGGCTCGCCGGGACGAGCAGGGGGGGTTGAACGCCACGGGAGCGGATTACCTGCTGTTGACCCTGCTGTGGGGGACGCGTCGCAGTGAGGCGGCCCAACTGCGGTGGTTCGACCGGTGCTCCCCCGGGGAGCTGCGGCAATCCGAGGTGTCCTGGGTCTGGCTGGCCGGGCCCCATGAAGTCAATCCCTATACCCGCCGTGCGGGTTCGCAGGTCTACTTGTTCGACACCAAGAGCGGGGAGGAGCGCTACCTGCCGGTCACTTACTTCGCCGAGAAGGTGCTGCAGCGTCGGTTCGATGAACGCGTTGATGCAGTTGAAGCGCAAAAGAAGCTCGCCGACGCCGAGGCACTGCTCAAGTCGGGGAAATCGAAGCATGCCCGTAACGAGGTGCTGCTGAGGTTAGAGGAAGAGGTTGAGCGCACGCGACGCGCGCTGGCGCGGTCCATCTTCGTTTTCCCGGCCAGATCCTATCGCAGTAAGACAGGCCACTACTCGGACAGTAAGAGCATCGTGGCCAACGTCCGGCGGGATGCCGGGCTTGTGGACTTGAGGGCGCAGGTCGACGTTGGCTTGACCACGCATGACTTTCGGCGAACCCTTGGCCGGTATGCATCATTGCTGTTTGGCGAAAGCCGAATCGTTTCCCAGCTACTTCACCACCACACACCCGGTCCGGGGACGGATCGCATGGCTGCGGTCTCCGAACGCTACACTGAGCAAGAGTGGTCTAAGCTCCGGGAGGCCATGGGGCGGGTCGAGGAAAGTATGATCGCCATGAGCCCAAGGGTATGGAATCGACTCAAAGGGACAGACCGGATGCGCTTAGATGAGGTGAACGACGCCCCCGTTGCCATCTTTGCTAGCAGAAATCGACGGTCACCGACGTGGGATGACTTGGATTGAGGCGCCTTATGAGATTCGCACGCCTCAATCTTATATTAAAATTATTGAGTGTCAGAAAAATTCCGAAAAATATTGTGGTGTCTAACTGGGGCTGCGTCGGCGAGATGTTGTAGGGGAAGGGTCAGACTCCACTTTTGGTTCGATCAACAAGTTTGCCGCGTCGATGTTTCTGTTCACGGCCTCATCAATCTTCTTGGCGATTCTGATTTTCCTATGTTGATGCGTCGTCAGTTTGCTTTGCAAGAACCCGCCAAATGTAGGGTCCAGGCTGGCGTCCCCTGTAATCCGGGCCACATAGACATCCAAGTCCTTGCTCAAAATCTCAATAAGCTTCCTGGCTTTCATTCGAGTGGAAATGTTCATCCATCCTGGTGCATTTTGAACGCAGTTGCTGCTTCCGAGAATGAGTAAGCTAGCGAAGTGAGTGGCATCTTCATTCGGCTTGACGTTCCCTGGCTTCCTGGATTTCCAGGCCGTTCTTGCCAGGCCCGCCCTGTCATGAGATGTGGGCTCTTTTCCGATGATGTCATCTTCATATTCTTCCGTGTCCTGCTCGCCTTGTCCTCGGTTTTCGTTATTTTCGCCTTTCTGTTTGCTTATGCCGTCGTTGCTGGTGATATTTCTGAAGCGTTCTTTCAATAGATCGGCGTAGGCATTGGCCGCAGCAGCGCGGCTAGCGCGATAGTGTTTGGAAATATGCTGCAACTCGGACAGCGGTGTCGCTATGATCGCTTCGCGCTCGTAAGATATGTAGTGAACCCAGTGTAGCGTTGTTGCGGTGGTAGGCAGGCCTCCGGCGCCATCCAGTAGGCTATTGGCATAATCTTCTAGCCTTAAGAACTGTGGCTCCGGTATCTTGCTTTCCGTCTTGCGGGCGGGCGAAATCTGGTGAACGGAGAAGGAGCCGTCCTTGTTGGCGCGCTTGGCTTGGAAAAGTGCGATCCTGCAGCGGTTCGGGGCTACTCGCAGAATCAACGCAAAGTCAGCCCCTGATGATGGCTCAGCAGTTTTGCTATTCCCGCTTTTCGGATATCGGACCCAGTTGAAATCCGGTGTCTGGCCGAATGCTTTGAACGCCCAAGGGGCAGTAGCTGCTATCGAACCTAGAAGTGCGCCTGTTGTGGTCTCTTCATCATTCCCTTCGAAGTAGGCGCTTGATATGAATTCTTTTAAAGCGACTTGGAACGTCGCCATCAATGCATTCTCGCCTAGGCTTGGATCAACTTTCGTTGCCAACTGGTCGATTTCTGCCCTAAGTGAGGCGCGTAGGTTTTCGGGCGCAAGCATCCTTCTTCACCATGGCATATTTTGATGCCCGCAGTATAGACGATGTGTTCTTTCTCAGGATGATTTCTGCGTCGGTGCCAATTTTTTTATGTTTCTTGTAAATCTTTGAAGCCTTGTGCCGCCACTGCTTTGTCGGTTCGAACGCTACCCCTTGCATCTCCGAAAGAACAGGGGGGTAGGGGCTTCCGGGGGCGGTCAGCCAAGTAATAATCGGCTCGATCTCTTCCCATTTCCAAGTCTCTGCCTTTCTTGCGAGTGTCTCAAAGAAGTGGTCGGATTGTGCTAGTTGGAGCAGTGCACGCTCCCAATGTCGAATCGCTGCCGCCTTTGATGGGAAGGTGGGTTCCAATTGTTCCCCGTCACGCCTGACTATCCAGTGTCGCTTAGCGTCCGGGCGCTCAAGGGAGAGTCCAAGATTAAAGAAAAACGTGATTTCTCGTGGGCTAGTATTGCCTTTCATGATGGTAATCCGCTAAAGGCATGGAGGTTAAGGCGGTTTTTAGGTCTGTCAATCCACGTTCAGTGGGAGCGTAGCTACCGCATACCTTCCGGCTCGATTGTGATAAAGCAAGGGCGCCTCTGATAAACTGATGCCCGGTCAATCAGGGATGTCATTTTGGACCTTGTTCGTAGCGAGGAGGAATACCGCGCACTGACCGATGTTGCTGTGGATAGGGAGTTGGAGCGGGCTAGGGCCGGGCTGACTTCCTCCGTGAGCAGCAAGGCGGCGGCTCGGTTCCTGGGCGTCCATGTTGATACCCTCGGGCAATGGCGGCGGCGGATGCCGCCATTGGGCCCAGCGTTCCAGAAGGGGGCGGGGGACAACGAGGGCGGAGCCAATCAGCACGTCCGCTACCGTTTCGTCGACCTTGAGGAGTGGCAGTCGGCCAGAACTGGAAAGACCGTCAAAGAGCGGCGCCTGGTGGATGAGCTGGAGCGGCTGAGGCAGCGCGCTCGTGAGCTGGAGATGGAGCTTGAGCTTCAATCACTACGCGAGCAGGTTGCCCGGATGACGAAAAAGGCCGGTCGGGTTCTGGCATTGGAGACAGCGAGGGAATGCTTGGAAACCACTCATCACTGGGCGGCGGCTGCGGGGTCTGTCCTCGGCCATGTCCTGACCGTCCCCATGGAAGCGCTTGGGGCCGCCTTGGAAGCTGGAGACATAGTGGATGCCACGCTCAGGGAGGTGCTGGGCATGCCGTGGGTCAACAGCGACGAGCGAGATGTCTTTGCGCAACAAATGGACCAGGCTCTAGGTCAAGTTGATGATCAACTAAGGGCTGAGCGCTCAGCTCAGCGCAGTCGAGATTTGGATGCGAGGCTGCCTCTGCCTCAAGAGACTTTGCGCTCAGTCTTCTGAGGTGGAAGCCCGCAAGCCGTCTCTTTCTCTCTAGGTGGGCTTATGGCTCAGAAGATAGCGTGGGGAGTAAGCGAGTGGGCCTTCCGCCAAGCCTAAAGGCCAGGATCGCAGCAGTTGCCCGTGTTGGCGAGGATCGACGTAAAAAGCCCCGTCAAGACGGGGCACTTTTACAGAGAAACGGAGTTACCAGGTGACTCGGCTGACGTTTGGGGTCTTAGTCTCCACGCCGAAACCATCTTCTTTCAGCTGGATGATCAGTGCCGCATAGAGGACCTCTCCATACACGGGAGAGTGAAACATGTCGAAGCTGCTCAGCCCAAGCTGTGCGTGATTCTTGATCTCTCTGTCCACCCGCTCGCGAAGCTCGACAATGCTTCCGCTTGAGCGCGCTGCGTCGCGAATCTCTCCGGCGACCTCTGCATTCATTTCAGCCACGTTTGCTTCCTTTCAACGCCGGAACAGCCCGGTAGCCTGATTCTGCCACGACCTTGATCATCGGCGAACATTTCGCTGAAATCAATAAGCGCGGTCATCTTGAGCTGCTAGCAACCGCAATAAAGGCTCCGTAGCCCCTACTGGAGCCATTTAGTTGTCATTCAGCGTCAATAATACGTCAGCATTCGGTTCGCATTCTCGTTTTGCTACGCTCGGGAAAAAGCTTGGGAGTCGTCCGGTCAATGTCGTCTGTAGTAGCCAAAAGTTTGGAATGGATCCACTCATCGGCCGTGAAGTTCCTGGCATTTCTGATACGCGAGCATATCCAGGAGGTCACTAGTCACGCGTTCCAGGAAGGTCGCCGGCGCGGCTTTGCAGACGGGCGAGCGGAAGGGTGGTCGGAAGGGCTCAAGGAAGGGCAGCTGGTTTACAAGGTGGAAGACGCACCGGCCGGACCGCCTAAAGGGTCGGATCCTGGGATCTACGGACCCGCTCCATTTGCAGTAGCGGCGGTCGAAGCCCAGATGCGCAACCAAGTGGCTGCTGCAGTGGCTGCGGGCATCGTTCGACTGCCCACAGATGAGCAGTGGCGGATGATTCTTTCTGATCACCCTGCCACTTGTATCTCCGCCGGTGCAGGATCGGGGAAGTCCACAACCCTGGTGTTACGCGTAGTGTTCATGTTGGAGCACCTAGGGGTGCGCGACGATGAGCTCACCGTCATCTCCTTCACCCGGGCGTCCTGCCACGATCTGAGGCAGTCGCTTCGGAAAGTGCTCGGGTTCTGGCGCGGTTCTGAGATCTCGGAGAAATGGGCCAATCGTCGCGTGAGGACGTTCCATTCCGTCCTTTGCGGCCTTGCCGAAACCTCCTTGCCTGGTCGAAAGCTCTTCACGTTTCTGGGTGATAGAACGGACCCGAACTTGGAGGCAGAGGAGGTGGATGTGGATGTGGACAATCCCATCATCGGTTCGCGGCTCAATGACGCGCAAGCGGCTGTGCTAAGGGAGGCCTATGGCTCCTTGTTTAGCCAGAGCCAAGAGTTTCGCTCCAGCATTTTGGCAATCGTGCGATCGCAACTTGCCGTTGCGACCCTCGATAGGGCCGGAGAGGATCTCAAGCAAGGCCGGATCTACTACGCGGCAAAGCGCGATAACGCCGTTAGAGAGATGCTGGAGCGCCTTTGGGAAAGCCATGGCTGGCCCTTCGAAGGCGTTGAGGCTGGGCCCATCGAAATCCCCGCTTCCCTCGGCACCCACAAGCTGTATGCAAGCGGTGTCGAGAAGGTGACCAATACCCCTGTGGTGCTCGGATTTCCGCCGTCCTCCGATGAGCGCGAGCGATCAATGCCCGTGGTCGTCAAAGGGATCAACGACTTTAGCCTAGGTCAGGCCCAGTGGGAGAAGAAGACGATACTGTCGAGGTATGCGGAGCGACCATACATACTCATTCAGTCGGAATCTGATCTGAAGAACTTTTTGCTGCGTCAGAAGGTTCTGAGCGAGCCCTACGATCATTGCCTGCCTTCTGATGCCCCGGTCTTCCCAGTAAAGCTGGATGGAGAGATTAAAGGGGCGTTGATCTACGAAGCACTTTTCTCCCAAGGCGAGTTCATCGAGACCCTTGGTTTTGAAGTGTCCCAGATGATCAACCGGTTGCCCGCACCACAGGTCATTGACGTCAACGCTCACTTCCTGTCGGCACTTGGCCTGTTTTGGCCGCATCTGCGCAAGGAGATGGAGCAACACAAGCTGCATACCTACAACCAAGCGTTTCTGACCCTAACAGGTGTCGCAGATACCGTTCGACTAAACGCTCAGAGGCTAGGTGGCCTCCGCCACCTCTTGGTAGACGAGTTCCAGGACATCTCTCCGCAGATCGCCAACTGGTTGAAAGCGATGCAGGGACGTCTCCTGTCTGACAACCCAAGCAAGGCGGTCAGCATCATGGCCATCGGCGATGATTGGCAATCCATTTATGGTTGGCGGGGCAGCGCACCGCAGCTTTTCATCAAGTTCGCAGACTACTTCCGAACACATAAGGCGCTAGGGCCGGCGGGTGAACTCATCCTTACGGCAAACTTCCGCTCTGTTCCTGCTGTTCTCGTGGACGCGGAGCGTCTCATTGACCGGGTAGGCGTCAAGGTTGCGAAGCGTTGTGACCCCAAGGTGTCCCAGCTGCCTGGAGACCATGGGGTTCGTTTGCGGCAATACGCGAACAAAGAAGGGGCGATGTCCCGAGAAGAGGAGGTCCGGTTCCTGATTCCCGAGATTTCCTCCATCTACAGATCGGCCTTGGAAATGAAGCTGAAGTCGACCGAGAAGGTAATGGTGATGACCCGCAGCGGGGACATGCGCGACAGGCTAAGAAGTGCGTTTCCGCCTGGTCGCTATCCAGGCATGACGATCTGCACTTACCACCAAGCAAAGGGTTTGGAGGCGGACATTGCCGTCATGGTCGGGGACTGCGCGCCAGGGGCGTCATACCCGATCCGAAACATGTTCTATGCTGCCAGTGGCATGTATTCTCGCTACACCTACGATGACGCCGCCACTGACGAGGCGTTTCGATTGGCTTATGTGGGCGTCACCCGGGCTCGTAGGCGGGTGTTCTGGTATGTAAAGCAGGCCGGCGACGGCGGCACGGCAGTCATCTACTCTTCGGCGACGTGACCGCCCCGGCATTGGAGCTCGTCCGCTGGTGCCCTGGTGCTGCGACGATTTGTCGCCATGAGCGAGGCGGAAGCCCTGAGAGGAAGTTGAAGCGTGACCACCGGACTCACATTGACTGCCCCTAGCTATGTTCTGCTCCAAGCCACGGCCAAGCGCTGGAAGTGCCTCAGCAATACACCTGTGACGGCGGTGTGGGTTCCCTCTTTCGTCGACCTTGAAGAGCAGGATGGGGGTCATGAATGCGCTATGGACGGTGGAGCAGGTGTGCTTCGCTACATCCAAGGGCTCGACGAGCAAACAGTCAGGCACCTCAGAGAGATGGCTCCATGGCTCAGGCCAGGGCATTCAAATCGATTCGGAGAGGTTTACTGGGCCAACCACTGCAGCACTTGCGACACGCTCCAAGGCGACCATTTCTTGCACGGAGTAGATGGCCCGTTTTTCCCTCAAACGCGGGAACAATCGGAAATGCTCCGTCTGTTTTCGGGTCCTGGGCAGTTGCGGGCCGACGCTGTGGCTGGCCAATCCGGTTGGATGGACTGGATCGCAGCTAGGGATACGCATTGCTAGGTTGCCACGGACCTGGGGTGCCCCCGCCGACGGTCAGCAGCTCCATTCGATGGAATCGTTTTTCGTCCGTTGCGTTTACTTGAGGAGCTTCATTTGCCCGCAGGCGCCGTAAGCAGCCTGCGAATAAGTTCCTCTCTTGCCGGGAGAGGAACTTTGGTCAGTTGGGTTAAAACCTGCGCCAAGTGGTCTTGCTGATCCTGGCTTTCACCGTTTAGAGCCAAGATGGCGCCTGCCATGCTCGGACTGCTGGCTAACAGGAAAGCCGGCGGCACCTCCAGCGCTTCGGCGAGCTCGAATAGCGCTTCTAGACTTATTGACATGGCTCCCGACTCGTATCGAGAGATTCGGGCAGACGCTGCGATTTTGTCTAGTCCCATCCGAATCCCTACTTCGCGCTGACTCATGCCCCGGATTTCGCGGGCTTGGCGCAGGCGCGCGGCCACGACGTCCCGTGGGGCGGGAGTGGCGGGCTTCACAGGCTGAACGGATGCAATGCAGGCATGCCGACAGGATGACTGAACCCTTACGCCACGGGTAGACTCTACGTGACACGTAAGTTTGTCGCAACCCAAAGGAGCGGGGTATGAAGAAGCAGTGGGCGGTGGTCACGGGCGCTTTCGCTCTGACCGCAAGCATGGCGGTGCAGGCACAGGACGGGGCAAGCCTGCTCCGACAGATCGGACGGGCGATTGCGAGCGGGCCCCAAGCCTCGGCCCAAGCGAGCAAGAGCCCCTATAGGGATCCTGCAGGGACCTACTGGGATCGAGACGAAGACACACTTGCCGGGGCACAGCATGTCCGCGCGGGACTGGCGTCGACGGGGTCGGGTGGGGCGCAGACGTGCGATGCCCGGCTCATCGCGATGGCACGGTCTACCTACCGCTTGTCCAGGTCTGAGCGGGAAAAGTGCCTCTATGCGGAGTGGCTGATCGATACGAAGCAGCATGGGCCGAACGGGATTACACCCCAACAGACCGAGGCGATCGAGCGCAAGTATGGTGCGGCGTTCGATGCTCGAGAAGAGCGCTTCCGCAATACCCAGCGGTTCGCTCTTCGTCCCAACATTGACCCACATCCCACGTATGACCGGGCCCGCGGCACGTTGGATATCTACGTCCCCATTCCTTGGATCAACGGGTTCGAGGTCAGCGGGGTGACCGGCGACGGGTTCCGGCCGAGCAGCGCTCGAAGCCAGCGGACAAGCTGGACGCCGCAGAACGCAGGGCGATACCACCTTCCGATTCGCATGAGCGAGAGCGAGGCCCAGGGTCTTTTCCGACAGGGAAGAGATGCCAGGGACGACTTGGTCATCTTCTCCGTAAAACGCGTTTGGGTCGAGCAGGCTGGCCCCCGAGCGGAGGTAGATGTAGAGCGGGTCCAGGTGGGCTATCGAAACGAAGTCATCGGCGTGGACTTGACCAAGAAAAAGAAGGAAGGGGAATCCTGATGCGCGTTTCAAAGAAGAGTTGGATGTCGGCCTGCCTCGTTCCGTTGCTCCTTTCGGCGTGCAGTGGAGCGCACGGTCCTAGCAAGCAGGACGCGGTCAAGGCGGTCGAGCGGTTCTACACCGACCAAGGACAGCAGGCGACCTTGCAGCGGTCGTGGCGTCTGGAGGTAAAGGAGGCGAGTGGACTAAAGCTGGACTGCGAAGGGAGGCCGAACGGGGACCAGGAGTGTCGGGTGACCGGCGCAGTGGACGCCCAAGGTGTCATCGGAGGCCAGCCCACGACACCTGAGCCCAAGGAAATGCGATTGAACCTTCGGGTGCGGTTCCGGGCGGCGGGCGAGGGCTGGGAAGTCTTCGAAGTCACGGATCAAGGGACCGCGGCGGGCTAGTGCACCCGCGTTGCGGCCATCTTCGACCTGGCCGGCTGTTCGCCGGCCAGCGTTCCATAGAGTAAGGACAGCGCATGAACCACTATTCCGTCTCACAGCGGCTGAGCCCGCCCTCCGGGCCTGCCGCAATGATCCTGCCGACCCTCATCTTGGGTCCTCTGGCATTACTCCTGGTGGCCGGTGGACTCGAGGCAATCAGTAGCAAGCAACTGCTCGGCGTAGTGTATTGCTCGGGCGGCGTGCTCATCCTTGGGTTTCTGTGCTTCTGCCTCGCGCTTCATGTTCGTGCCCAACAGGTATGGGCATGGCACCTTCGGACTGGCCATGTTCCCGTCTTCCGCAGCGGAGGTTTCTGGAAGGGTGTACTGCTTGGAGGCGCGGCGGGAAGTCTCGCGGTTTTGGGCTGCGGCTGGTTCGGCTGGACGCATTCGGAGCATCCGGTCTATGGCGAGCTGGCGGTGGTCGCCTTCTACTTGGCCTACCTCTATGGCCCCTTAGTCATCGGGGTGCCCGCCGTCGTGCTGGGCTGGGCGAAGCGGGCGTGGGATCGGACCGCCGTTCCTCTCAGGTGATACGGTGCCGTCTTTCGCATTCTCGGCCGCGAGCGACTGGAAATCAGGGTGGGTGGTGGCTGAATAGGCAGCAGCCTCTATTCAGCGATTTGCCTCGGATGCTAGCTGTCTCTTGCGGAGGGCGGTAGAAAGTTTGCCGTCAGGGATGTGGCACCGGCCAGGTAGGCCCTGGCCACGTCTTCGATGTAATCGCCGCGGTAGCCACCTTCCGGCCAGCCGGTCAACGCGGTCGATTCCAGCTTTTCCAATCGAACAAGTATTGGCAAGAAAGGCTGTCACAGGCGCTGTGGCAACGCTTGATTTTGGTCTTCAATGAAGTGCCTTTCAGCTTCACCGGCGTTCTGCACACCTTAAACTCCAGCAGTTGGCTAAGTAACAGAGTCGCCTCCGGCTACACTGTCATCCTGACCTATTGGCCCGTGTTTCTGCGTTTTACTGTCTAGATACTGGATGATGCTGCGAGTAAGGTTGACGACAAGTAGTGCCTCATCGCGCTCGACCAGCTGATCATTGGCATGAGCAAGGCTTCCACGGTTACGCAGTGGATTGAGCGCATCGAGGATGTTGCCTATGGAAAAGATGATCTTGCGCATTGCGTCGTCTTGGACGCCCATATCGCGCAGCGCGGGGTGGTGCTCACGCATCAGCTTAAAAATCTGAGTGACTCCAGGATCCGTTGGCAGCGAAGCCATGTCCAATCCTGCCGATCGACATACCGTTTTCAAATAGCCATGGAGGGCTGTGTGAACGCGATCCAAGGCGCTCACTGGGCCTTGCACCTCCAGCAGTGATGCAGCGTCGGCCAAGGCCTGGCGAACCAGCTCGCTGGCCAACTTGGGCGACGTCGGCGCTACGGCGGCTACTTGGCTGCAGCGTTTCGCCATGGCAAGCAGTTTGTCGCGTGCATCTTGGGTTCGCTGGACCTCTGATCCCACCGGGAACCGACGGGCAACGCCTCGCACTATCGCCGCCTGGGATTGCGGATCGGCGGAAGAGAGCACCGCCAAGAAGCGTTGGCGCGTGGTGCCCGGGTAGTCTTCGGGATCGACCTTTAGGTTGCAGTAAGCGGCGTAGAACTCGCGGTGGGCCTGATAGGTGAAATCGCCAAGGTAGCCGCCCGACACGCCGATATAGTGGCTGATAACCCAGTGTATTTCCGTCGGGCGTAGGCCTTCCATGGGTCCCCTCGCTGGCCGGCTGGAAGGCCGGCCCAGATGGGGGCACTATAGCTCTGGCGCCCAGTCCCGGGCCATAGGGGGTAGACATGGAAAGGTCGTTTGAGGAAGGGACGGTCGACGCTCCGGAGAGCGGGTCTGTGCTCCGGGAGCGAGGCTCGCTAATTGACAAGGTCAACCGCGCCCGCCTGGAGCTGCTGGACCTATCGACCCGTAACCGGTTGCTGAACGTCCCCAGGTCCGGCCACGCCAAGACGGTCGAAGTGGTCAATGAGCTCGCGCGAGCGATGTATCAGACGCTCGTCGTTGACGGGAAGCGCTTCACCTTCGTCGCTGGCAGGTCTGACCCAAAGACGGCAGTAGACGATACCGTTGGCGAGGAAAGTGATCAGCCCGATTTGGCCATCCGGGTTCAGGTCAACGCTGTTGATGCTGAAGTTGACCTCACGCTTCTCGAGGATGAGCCGGACGACCTTGAGCTTTTGGCGCAGCCGAACCTAGAGCTGGACGAGCAAGGGCGCCGAGTCAGCCACTGGGATGCCCAGTTGATGACGCGCTTAACGCCGACCGGCCTACAGAAGCGGCTTTTAGACCTTTACGTCGACGCCCGCACGCTTCAGGAAGAGCAGGGCATCAACGTGCTCTATCTCGGAATCGGCTACCTCAAATGGCGAGCGCCGACCACGCCTAAGATCGACCGGTATGCTCCCCTCGTGCTGGTGCCCGTTGCCTTGGAACGCAGCAACGCAGGCGAGAAATTCCACCTTCGATGGCAGGGTGACGAGATCGTCGCCAATCTGTCGCTTCAGCTTTTCTTGCACCGTCAGTTTGAGATGAAGCTCCCAGAGATCGACGAGTTCGAGAGCCTCGACATCGATGACTACTTGTCCAAGGTGGCTGCCTTGATTGAGGGCAAGCCTGACTGGGCAGTTGTTCCGGACGATGCGGTCTTAGGCCTATTCTCGTTTGCTAAGTTCATGATGTATCGAGATCTAGACCCCGTGAGTTGGGAGCAGTCCGGTGGCCTGGAAGCGCTCCCCGCACTTCGTGGCGTAGTTTCGGACGGCTTCCCCGGCGCGGCTATTTCGATCAACGATGAGGACATTGACGCTACTGTTAACCCGGAGCATATGCGCCATGTCGTCGACAGCGACAGCTCCCAGTCCCTCGTCGTCCATGATGTGCTCAAGGGGCGCAGCATCGTGGTCCAAGGGCCTCCGGGCACCGGCAAATCTCAGACCATCGCCAACATTATTGCTGGGGCGATCGCCGAGAAGAAGCGCGTGTTGTTCGTGGCGGAGAAGCTGGCGGCACTGGAAGTTGTGAAGAGGCGCTTAGACCAAGTTCGCCTTGGCACAGCGTGTCTTGAGCTTCACAGCAACAAGGCGAACAAGCGAGCCCTGCTCGAAGAACTGCGACTGACATGGAATTTGAGCCCACTGGCCGATGAGGACAGCGGCCCTATCGTTCGTCAGCTCACTGAGCGACGCGATTTGCTTAATGCCCATGCCTTGCGCCTACACCAAGAACTGCTGCCGTCGAAACTGACGCCTTACGAAGTATTCGGCAACCTTGTTCGGCTGCGTCGGGAGGGGCATGTCACAGCACGCATCCGACTCGATTCGCCGCTCGAGTGGGCGTGGGACAGAGTGGGAGAAAACCAGAAGCTGCTTCAGGATTTGTGTGACCGCGTCCTCACCATGGGCATCCCCGACCAGCACGCCTGGGCCGGTGTGGAGAATGAGGCTCTCCTGCCGAACGATCGGGACCGGTTGATTCGGGAGATCGCTGACCTTGCCAATAAACTGGAGGACTGGAGGCAACGCGTCGTTGAGCTGTCAGGCATGCTCGATCTTCAGTTCTCCGACCGCCTCGACGCGCCACAAGCCGGAATCGACCGAGCCAATATTCTGCTGACGGCACCGCCCCTCGGGTCCGACGCACTCGCAGACGCCTCGTGGGAGGCGCCTGCAGGCCCCGAAAGCCTCATCGAAGATGTCCGGCGGGCGCAGGAGCTGCGCCAAACTTGTAACGAGTTTGCAGACGAATCCGCACTTGAACAGGACTGGGGGCAGACGAGGCAGGACTTGTCGAATGTTCCTGGAGACTTCGTCCTAGGCAACGAACTGTCTGCGATGCGCGATGCGCACCAGAAGCTGTCGGGAATGGCTTCTGACCTAGCCCGGCTAGCCCAACTGTTAGGGGAGCAGCGACCGCTGACATTTGAGGTAATGGCTCATGTCTGTGCGCTTGCGGAGCGGGCTAGCTCAGCGCCGCAGATCGATCGCGATGCTTTAGTTGCCCGTATCTGGGAGCGAGGCGTTGACTCGGTCCAGAACCTGGTTGATTGGGTGCAGCAAGTCCAGACGGCCCGCCGTGAACTCAGCGGGGTGTTCCGCGAGTCTGCCTGGTCCGCTGACCTTGAGGATGCCCGGCTACAAATCGCAAGCCGCAGTGGCAGTTTCTTCCGCTTTGTAAGCGGCGAGTGGCGCGCCGCGAATCGGCTGGTCCGCGCGCAGCTTCGAAATCCAAAGCTGCCGGCTAATCAGTTGCTTCCAGAATTGGACAAGCTCCTTGACGCACAGGCGGCGCTTCGTCGGGTCGAGGAGGGCAATGCTCAGGGCGAGGAGGCATTCGGTGCTAACTGGGAGCGTGATCGCTCTGATACTGCTTTCTTGAGGGGCGTAGTAGCTTGGATGCGCGGCATGCGCCCGCTCGGGCTGGGCGCCCGCGAGCAAGTTGCTGCTATTGGTGACAGGGGGTTGGCGGCTGAGTTGGCGGCTCGTTTGGTCCCCGGGCTTGCCGAAGTTCAGGCGCTTTTGTCTCCCATACACGAATCACTGCTCACCAGCAAGCAGATGCTGTGGAGCGCGGTAGAGTCCTCGCTTCCGAGGGTTCCGCTGCTTCGATTGTTGGACGACATGGTCCCGTTCGGGCAGGCCATTTTTGCGTGCGATTCGCTGAATGACGCCAAGGCGTTGACCGTGTCACTGGCCATCGAACGCATCGACGCTCTCACCAGCACTCAGGCAGCACTTGCCGCACTTGCTCAAATCGATCCGCAAGGTAAAGCCGCGTTCGGTGACCTGTGGCTAGGCCTCGCCTCGGACGCTGCTGCGCTCCAAGAAGCCTGTCTCTGGATGACTACCCACACTGACTTGAGGGTGCTGGCCTCGCGGACTGCTGACCCCCAGCAGAAGATCGAGCAGGCGACAAATCAGCTTGAGGAAGCTGAAAGGCTGGGCATCAAGCTTTCTGAGCTATTCACTGCCCTGCGATTTGCGGGTAACGAAGAGGTCGTGTCGGATCCCGCTGAGGTCTCCGTGAATGCCGCGATAGTCCAGCTCAAAGCGTGGGAAGCAGATCCGGAAGGTCTCCCGCAATGGGTTGCTTATATCGCTCAAGCAAATGTGGCCGAACGACGTGGACTGAAGAACTTCGTCGATGCGCTGGCGACCGGCTCGCTGGCTGCCGACGAGGCTCGCGGCACGTTCGATCTAGCCTATTACGAGGCGGTTCTGTCGGCGATGGTGGCCCGAGACCCGGAGCTGGCGACGTTCGACGGCAAAAAGCAGACCGAGATTGTTGAGTCGTTCTGCGAGCTGGACCGAAGCCGCATTGACCTGGCTCGGCGGCAGGTTTCGCGCTCGCATCGCGAACGAATCCCGTCGAAGAGCGGGGCCGCGGGCCCTGTGGCGGTGATTCTCGGCGAGATGGCGAAGAAGAGAAGCCACCTCCCCATTCGCCAACTGATGGTGTCGGCGGCGCCTGCCATCCAGGCGCTCAAGCCAGTATTCATGATGAGTCCGCTGTCGGTGGCGCAGTTTCTACCACCGGGGGCAGTGGAATTTGATCTTTTGGTCATCGACGAGGCAAGTCAGGTCCAGCCAATCGACGCCTTGGGTGCCATTGCCCGCGCCAAGCAACTTGTCATCGTAGGGGACGAGCGTCAATTGCCGCCCACGCGGTTCTTCTCAAGAGCTCTGGGCGATTCGTCCACACCTGTGGATGAGTCCGCAGCGCCTGCCGACGTGGAGAGTATCTTGGGCCTGTGCTTGGCGCGTGGGTTGCCGGACCGAATGCTCCAGTGGCACTACCGAAGCCGCCACCAGTCTCTAATCGCGGTTTCTAACAGTCAGTTCTACGAGAACAAGCTGCTGATCGTGCCAAGCCCCTACACGAGTGAGGCGGGAGTGGGTCTGCGGTTCCACCACCTGCCCGACGCCGTTTACGATCGTGGTGGCACTAGCACCAACGCGCGCGAGGCGAAGGCGGTTGCCATGGCGGTCATTGCTCACGCACAAACGACACCGCATCTTACCTTGGGGGCTGCCGCTTTCTCGACACAGCAGCGGCGCGCAATCTTTGACGAAGTGGAACTGCTGCGTCGCCAACACCCTGAGACCGAAGGTTTCTTCACGGCGCACGCCCACGAGCCTTTCTTCGTCAAAAGCTTGGAGAACATCCAGGGCGACGAGCGCGATGTCATCTTCATCTCTATCGGCTATGGCCGAGATGCGCGCGGCGGCGTGAGTATGAACTTCGGTCCGGTCAGCAGCGAAGGCGGCGAACGCCGTCTCAATGTGCTCATCAGTCGCGCCAAACAACGATGTGAGGTCTTTTCGTCCATCACCGATGAAGACATTGATCTTAGTCGAGGCAAGGGTAAGGGCACCGCTGCACTCAAGCTGTTCTTGCACTATGCCCGCACGGGGCGTCTCCATATCGCAAATGAAGCTGTCGAGGAACGCAAGAAGACGTTTGAGCAGGAGGTTGCCAAAGCGCTGATCGCTCGTGGCTACGACCTTCATATGCATGTGGGCGTGGCCGGGTTCTTTGTCGACATCGCCATCGCCGATCCGGAGAAGCCAGGGCGCTACGTCATTGGTATCGAATGCGATGGAGACTCCTACCGAAGGGCCAACGGTGCGCGCGATCGAGACCGTCTACGCGACCAGGCGCTCCGCGATAAGGGCTGGCAAGTCCACAGGGTATGGAGTGCGGAATGGTTCCTCAGGCCTGCCGCGGAACTTGATGCGTTGGTGCGCGTCATCGAGCGTTCAAAACTGGAGCCGGATCCCTTTGAGGCAGAGATGGTCTCTCGGTCGCGCGCCGTTCCAGTCAACATCGAGAGCGTGGACCACGACGACTTCGTCGAAGTGGGTCTGGTTAGCTCTGACGAGTTACCCGACACCGATCCTTATGTGGAAGCTAACTTCGCGGTGCCAAGCCAGCAGCAGGAGCTGCATGCAGTTCCCGCAATGCGGATGGCAGCTCTTGTGCGCGACGTGGTTCAAGTCGAGGGCCCAATCCATCGATCAGAGGTCGTTGTGCGCATCCGATCTCTATGGGGCTTGCAACGAGCCGGAGGACGTATCCAGAGTGCGGTAGATGAGGGAATCCGGAGGGCAGTTGAAGACGATCTTGTGCTGCAGGACGGGGAGTTCCTCCTGTGGCCCGGTCGCGCTGTTCGAGTGCGTGACAGAAGCGACGTTCAGTCCCTGGGTCTGCGGCGCCCCGAACTGCTTCCACCCATGGAGATGGATGTCGCGATCTTGGAGCTGGTGCGCGAGAACCTGGGCGCGTCATTGGACGAAGTCGCGCTCCACGTGTCGCGCCGGCTTGGCTTCCGGACAACGAGCGCGCAGTTGCGTGCCGTTCTGGTGGGGCGGACCGAATCACTTTTGGCGCGTGGTGCTTTGGATTTGCGAAATGGGTTGGTGGTTGAGCGGCCTGTTCAGCAGTCATAGTGCGTAGCCTCGATTCACCATGAAAAAGCGGGATTGCTCCTATCAGGGCAGAATTTACAGCAAGCAGGATTTGCCTGGCCGAGATGACGACATCCGAGTGCGCGCCAAATGGGCTATGAATCTCGTTTCACGTAGAAGGACGCCTCCTTTGGCCTCACAACGCTCAAATCGCCCAACGCAGAAATTAGAAGCTTGGAAGCCCCGAAGAAGCGGGTAGAGATGCGCGACGGAGAAGTCCCCAAGGCTCTGGCTGTGCTCAAGCGCTACGCCAAGGTCCTTAACCCTGCCCAGCGCCGGCAGGTGGCCAAGATCATCGGGGAGACGGTAGAGGCCCCGTCCAGACGCACTGCCACTACCCCAAAGGGCTCATTGAAGGGGCGCAAGCTCGGTTCGGTCGCACCGAAATACCGCCTGCTGACTGGTGAGACTTGGACGGGGCGGGGACTGTCGCCCAAGGTCTTCGCTGCCTGGGCGAAATCTGCAGAGGGTAGGGCTTGGGCCAAAGCGCACCCGGAGTCCAAGTTCCCGCCGGCAAAAAGTTCTGTGAAGTCCGCGAACAAGCCGGCCAAGAAGGCAGTCAAGGCTGAGCAGAAAGTCCTTAAGAAGCCCGCCAAGCGTGCTTCGACCAAGAAGTCCGCAAAGAAGGTCACTCAATCCGCTGTAAAGAAAGCGAAGATATAGGCACCCCAGTCCGCGTCGCGCCCTAAGGTCGCCCGGGCTCGCTCGACTGGGACCACAGCCGAGCGTTCACGTTATTCGCCATCGAGGGCGTAGGCAGCGTGCACCAATGCCAGATGACTCAGGCCCTGCGGGGTGTTGCCCAGACCCTGCTCGGCCTGCGGGTCCCACATCTCCGGCATCAGACCCACGTCGTTCTGCACCCGGGCCAGCAACGACTCGAACAACCGAGTGGCTTCGACTCCTTCGCCCAACAGGCCGTAGGCTTCCACCATCCAGAACGCGCAGCTGATGAACGTTCCCTCGCACTCCTGCATGCCGCTGTAGCGCCAAAGCAGGTCCCCGCTCTCATCCGACAATTCGCGCCGCATGGCTTCTCGGGTCGAGATGAAGCGCTCCCGCCGGACGTCGGCAAGGCCAAAGCGTGAGGCCAACATGAGGCTGGCGTCCAGACGGTCGGTGCCGGGGTGCATCACGTAGCTCCGCTTTGCGTCATCCCAGCAGTGCTCGTCGACCCAGGCCAAGATGCGCTCCTTCTCGCGCTGCCAGCGCGGCAGACGGGCGGTGGTGATGTGACCTCGCTCGGCCAGCTCGCAGGCACGGCGCAGGGCCATCCAGCACTCCACTTTCGACATGGTGTAGTGCTGCGCATCTTCCAGTTCCCAGAAGCCGCTGTCCTTGCGCATCCAGTTGTCGGCGCACTCGTCGGCCAGTTCAAACAGCAATCGAGCCGTGGTGGGATCGAGGATATGGCCAGCGTCGATCATCCTGCTCGCCATTTCTAGAACGTCGCCGTAAGCGCAGGTTTGCAGCTGGTCGGAGGCGGTGTTACCCACGCGCACGGGCTGGCTGTTGCGGTAGCCTGGCACGTCAATGTAGCGTTCTTGTTCGACCCGGTCGCCTCGGAGCGTGTAGCAAGGGGCAAGACCAGGGCGATGGCGGCCAATGGTGGTCATCAACCAGCTGAAGCCTGCCTTGGCGTCAGGCAGGGCGCCCACACGGAGAAAGGTCTTGATCACGTAGGCCGCGTCGCGCACCCAGGCATACCGGTAGTCCCAATTTTTGTCCCCGCCGATGCGTTCGGGCAGCGAGGCGCTCACCGCTGCAGCAATGGCGCCGGTCGGAGCGAACCACAGGAACTTTAAAGCCAGTGCTGATCGGATGACCTCTGCGTGGCGGCTTGCATGGCAGTGCAAATCGTCCACCCACTCACGCCACTCCCGGTCGGACCGATCTATACGGGTATCGATGTCGGCCAGGGGTGGGACCGGGAGCACTTCGTCCTGGGAGACCAGCAGTGCCACGACCTCTCGGTCTCCGGCACTCAGGGTGAGGTTGCCGCGCACTTCGCGGTCGTCGCAGTTGTCGATCCGGACCCGCTCGGAACAGCGCAGCATCGTCATTACGGGGCCGGCGTGATGGACGCACCCATTGGGAGTGTCGCTCATCCAAGGCGTGCACGTTCCGGCCCGGGTTCCGGGCTGGTAGAGCAGGTCGAAGGTCACTTCGCCCTCGATGCCCTCCAGTCGCCGAGCCAGCTCTGACCAAGGCAACCTTCCAGCTGGGCCGCTGTTGAGGGACTCGGTCACGCGGGCCACGCCGGTAGCCGTGCGGACTTGGGTTTCCAATACATTGCTGTTGTCGCGGTAGCGCCGCTTGACCTGCTGAGCGCCCAAGGCTCGCAGGACAAAACGGCCGCCCGCCGGGGCATCCAGCAGGCGGTCCAGCAACGGTGGAGCGTCCATGCAAGGGGCGCACCACCAGTCAATGCTCCCATCTGGAGCGATGAGCGCGCTGGAGCGCCCATCGCCAACGGCGGCGTAAGAGTCGATGGGGACATACCCGTCCGCGTCCCGCTCCACAGGCACCTTGCGGGCATCCTCGGGCCCAGCGGTCACGGCAGCAGCATGCCGCCGGTGGCGCCGATCACCTCACCGGTGATGTAGCTCGATTCCTGTGTCGCCAACAGCACATAGGCCGGGGCCATTTCCACAGGCTGGCCTGCACGCTTGAGCGGGGTCTTCGAGCCAAACTCTGGAATGGCTTCTGGCGGCTGGCCGCCGGCCGGCTGCAGAGGCGTCCAGATCGGGCCCGGGGCCACGGCGTTGACACGGATGCCACGCTCGGCCACCTGCTGGGCCAGGGCCTTGGTGAAATTCACAATGGCGGCCTTGGTGGGCGCATAGTCCAACAGGTTGGGCGAGGGCTGGTAGGCCTGGATGGACGCAGTATTGATGATGGTGGCGCCCTCAGGTAGATGCGGAAGGGCGGCCCTGCATACCCAGAACAACGCGTGCACGTTGGTTCGGAAAGTAGCGTCGAACTGCTCGGTGGTCAGATCCTCGATCTTTTCCACGGCCAACTGCTTACCGGCGATGTTGGCCAGCACGTCCAGTCCGCCGAGACCTTTGACTGCCTTCGCCACCAAGTCGCTGCAGAACTGCTCGTCCTGAAGGTCTCCAGGGATGGCGATCGCCTTGCGGCCTTCGGCTTCAATCAACGCCACCACTTCGGCCGCATCTTCTTCCTCTTCGGGCAGGTAGTTCAGTGCGACATCTGCGCCTTCCCGAGCAAAAGCTATAGCTACCGCACGTCCAATGCCGGAATCCGCGCCGGTCACCAGCGCCTTTCGGCCCTTCATGCGGCCCAGGCCCACGTAGCTCTTCTCCCCATGGTCGGCGGCAGGCGTCAGCTTATGAACGGTGCCCGGCGGAGTCTGAACCTGCGTCGGGTAGGTGGGCTGCGGGAACTGGGTAAGCGGGTTCCGCATGTCGTATTGGTTGCGAGAAGTCATTGGAGTCCTTGGGGGAGGAGGGAGCCAAAGGCGTTATAGGGTGACAGCGCCGCCGGAGATGGTGAGCAGCGCGCCGGAGGTGTAACTGGCGCTATCTGCCGCGAGCATCACGTAAGCCGAAGCGAGCTCGGCTGGCTGACCTGGTCGACCGAACGGCGTCTGGCTGCCAAACTGCTCAACTTCTTCCGCGGCCATGCCGGCGGGAATGAAGGGCGTCCAGATCGGGCCGGGCAGCACCGCGTTGACTCGGATACCCTTCTCTGCGAGAAGACCGGCCAAGCCGATGGTGAGGTTCGCTAGGGCGCCCTTCGTCGCTGAATAGGGGAGGATGTTGGGCGTGGGCTTCTTGGAGTTGACTGAGGCGGTGTTGATCACCGAACCACCGTCCTCCAGATGCGGCACGCACAGACGGGTGAGATTGAACACGGCATGCACGTTGGTCTCGAACGTTTTGCGCCAATCGTCCAAGGTGATGTCGTCGAAGGACTCGTAGTAGCGCTGATACGCAGCGTTGTTGACCAAGATGTCCAAGCCGCCAAGGTCGGTCGTAACCTGTTTGATGAGCGCCTCGGCTTGGGCGTCATCGCTGATGTCGCAGGGACACAGGACAGCCTTCTGACCCGCCGCTTCGATCAGAGCGCCAATGCTGGCGGCATCCTTCTCCTCGCCCTCAAGGAACGCAATCGCCACGTCGGCGCCCTCGCGGGCGTAGGCGATGGCCACTGCAGCACCAATGCCGCTGTCCCCGCCGGTGATTAGGGCCTTCTTACCCTTCAACAGGCCGTGGCCGACGTAGCTTTCCTCGCCGTGGTCTGGCCGAGGGTCGAGCTTGTCGGTCTTCCCGGGAAACGACTGCTGCTGGGCCTTGAACGGCGGTTTGGGATAGTTGGGCACGGGCATCGGTTGAGCCTCTGGGGCGTGGAGGAACAGCCAGTGTGCAGTTGCGCTAGTAAACGTCGCGCCCCAGCGATGTCGACGGGTTGTGTAGGGTCTTGAGAAAAGCGAAATGGTTAGAGAGGGTAGGCGATGGTGGTCATGATGGTGTTCGCGGCTTGGCGCGAATCCAGTCGCGTATGCTGGACTACCACCGGGACATCCGATTCGATGACGCACGAGAAACCCACGCCCCGAGGCACTGTTGCGGGGCTCTCAAGATCGTTGAAGCGTTTGTGACACGTTCGCCGGGCGGGCACGGTAAAGCGGTAAGGGCCCTGTGGTTCGCGATCTTCGAAATACAGTGTCAGAGTGACCTGAGCATCAACCGGGCCCGCGTTGAGGACGCAGCAGGTTTCATGGCTTTGCAGCTCTGGCTCCGGACCGTTGCTCCAGGCAGGAATGTAGCCCTCTGCGATTGCCCAGCACCGCCGACCGATCGATGTCTGCTCTTCTTGTTTCATCAGCGACGTCCTCTCCGCTTGGGTCCCCTTGCAGCCTGGGTGATCAGTGCCGCACTTCCCACGGCGATGGCATCTTCCATGGCCCCGGTGCTGGTCTGGCCATAGCGGGCAATCGCGCGCATGCGCAGATCGAAGGTCACATACGCCATTCCCACCGCTGCGCCGGCGCCCAGCAGCGCGCCTAGCTTTCGCTGCCGATAGGGAGCCAAAGCCGCACCGGCAATCATCCCTGTGGCAATGCGCGCCACCATGCCTGCGGGGACGATCCGGTCGGGGGCCGTCTTCATCTTGTCGCCAATAAGCTCACCCCCTGCCAATGCAAGCATGCCTGCCGAGGCGACGTTGTTGGACAGGAGGCGCAGCGCCCCATTATCGGCCGGAAGGTTGCCGCTCCGCGCGGCGTTCGTCACCGCAGCCAAAGGGGTCATCGCGCGCATCCCGGCTACTGCGCCCATTAGAATCGAATGGATCAAGGCCATATGTTTCTCCTGAGTTGAAAAAAGGGTGTCGACTTGCGTCGCTCACGGCTTCGCCGGCCGCCCGTAGTCTTCGGGTGTCGCGGTGTGCTCCGCCTCCGGTATGTCCTTGTCCTTCCAGGTGGCGTCATCCTTACGAGGCTTTTCGGCTGAGCGCGCCTTTTCTTGGTCAGCCGCGTCGGAACCAGGGTTAAGAGGTAGCTGGGTCAACGGTCGCTCCAGCGTTTGGGGTCATACCCATGCTGAGCCAGTAGCCATGAGCGCGACGTTTGGATGGGTTCCACACGTTCACGACATCCCAGTCACTGCGGTGGAACGTCGGGACCGGTATCTGTGGTCTCATCGTTCACGTCACGAGGAATCCCCGATGCGCGCATTGACCTACCACGGCAGCAAGGACGTTCGAGTGGATACCGTCCCAGATCCCACCTTGGCGGCGCCCGATGACCTCATCCTGCGTATCACCGCGACTGCCATTTGTGGTTCGGACCTCCACCTTTACCGCGGCAAGATTCCGGACCTTCACACCGGTGACGTGCTTGGCCACGAGTTCATGGGGGTCGTGGAGGAGGTAGGCCGTGGTGTAACGGATCTTAGGCCGGGCGACCGCGTGGTGGTGCCGTTTGTCATCGCTTGCGGCGAGTGCTTCCACTGCAAGCTGGCTGAACACGCGGCTTGTGAGACCACCAACACAGGTAAGGGCGCGGCGGTTAATCAGAAGGGTATCCGCCCACCGGCGGCACTGTTTGGCTACAGCCATCTCTACGGCGGGGTGTCGGGCGGGCAAGCTGAATACGTGCGGGTGCCCAAGGCAAATGTGGGGCCGCTCCGTGTGCCAGATGCGCTGCCTGACGAACAGGTGCTGTTCTTGTCGGACATCCTACCCACCGGCTACCAAGCCGCGATCAACGCAGGCGTGAAACCTGGATTTACGGTGGCGATCTTTGGCGCAGGGCCCGTCGGGCTTATGGCGGCCGCGTGCTGTCGTCTGTTGGGTGCTGAGACGATCTTCATGGTGGACCATCTGGCATACCGCCTGGCATTCGCCGCGGAGACTTACGGCGTGACCCCAGTTGATTTCAGTCAGATCGAAGACCCGGCGCAATACATCATCACGCAAACGAATGGGCGGGGCGTAGACGCGTCCATCGAAGCAGTCGGCTTCGAAGCCGAAGGCAGCGCGCTGGAATCCGCGTTGACTACACTCAAAGTGGAAGGCAGCAGTGGCGTGGCGATCCGCCAGTGCATCGCGGCCACGCGGCGCTGCGGCACGGTAAGCATTCCCGGCGTCTACGCCGGCTACCTGCATGGGTTCCTGTTGGGCGATGCATTCGACAAGGGACTGACCTTCAAGATGGGCCAGACGCATGTGCAGGGTCTGATGCCAGAGCTGTTGGACTACATTGGCGAAGGTTCGCTAGACCCGGGCGTGATCATCACCCACCGTCTTCCCCTCGAGGAAGCCGTGCGCGGCTATGAACTCTTTGACCGTAAGGAGGAGGAATGCCGTAAGGTAATCCTCATCCCCTAACTCCTGAGACGCATACTTTTTCTGTGTCCTGCCCGCGAGAGCCGTTGGAGTGGGCCTGCATCCAATCGGATCGTGAAGGAGGCGGTGGCCGGTTACGCCTTTGAGCACCTTGAAATCGCTTCTTACACGGCGCTCATGGCTGCGGCGAAGACGGTGGGTAAGGCCCAAACAGCATAGGCTTGTGAGGAGAAATCCTAGTGCAGGATGAAGCGATGGCGGAGTGGCTGGCCGCTCATCTGCCGGAAATCACACAGGAATTCATGGGTCGCGACGCTACGCCAGGAGTGGAGGCAAGAAGTAAGCCCCGGCGTCATGACGTCCTGTCGGAAGGTTTCTTCGCCTTCCGACCGGCCGAACGGTGCTGGTGGTCCCAACAACGCCAAAACTCATAGACAGCCGGTAGGCCGGTTAGGAGCAGAGCAGGCATAAGGGCGAACAGCCACAAGGCCGGTGGCTTTGGTTCCAGCGTCAAAAGGGGACCGTAGGGCTCACTGGGCATCGCCCAGTAAATGGCCCCTGCAGCGATCCACGGCGCGATGTCCAAGATGCTGTGAACGTGCTGCTCCAGAGGCCGGATGGCGCGCTTGGGGTAGGCAACGCGCGTGTCCCAGTAGCCCGCAACTGCGTGCAGGAGAACCAACGCCAGGAGCATGGCGAAGAACGCCGGCGAAGATCGAAAGCTCAGCCACAGGATCGTGGCTAATCCGAGAACGGCGATCTGAGCCAAGTGCAGTGTGGACTCTCGCAGCCCTGAAGTGGATTCAATACCACTGGCTCTATGCAGCCAGAAATCAAGGGTTCCTGCACCCAACCAGACCAGATACAGGGCGTGCCAAGCCGTCACGTCCATGATGAGGAAAGACGCTTTTGTTCACTGGTTGATTTAGCCCGGGCATTCACGGCCGTTTTAATCCCATGCCACACGATGATCGACTGGCCCAGAGTAGACCACCCCACCGCTTGGCAATGTGTTTGCTTGAGCTTCCCGCGATTTGACAGGCCATTGACGCTGTGCTGACGCGCCGTGCCCTCTCCGCGGTGGATAGTCCTCTTCAACCTGATAGGAGACCGGTATGAGCGCATACCCACAGTTTCGGGCCGCCACGCCCCGTGTGACTCGGTTGGAGATGGCAGATCTTTACGTCGGCGACGGCACAACTGTAGTCCAGCTTGATGGGGCGCCGTGCGAGACCTGGACTCAGACCCTGCGGATGCTGGTTAGTCAGTCCGCAACGCTTTCCGGCGTAGAAGTGGAGGTCGAAGGCGCGTGGGTCCAATTCATCGGCATCCGGAAGTCGGCTGGCCCTGGGGCAAGTGACCTCTTGGATGTGATCGCAGCGGCAGGCGAGTTGGCTTATACGACCCCCATAACTCGCTCCGCAGCGTCTGTCCCGGCGCCAGCCTTGTCCGCGCAGTGATTTCGGCCCCCCAGAAACCGTCACATTGGTAAAGATGAGGAGAAAACCATGTCCGACGACAAGAAGAACTCCGGTAGCCCCGACCGCGACCGCATCAACGTCAACGAAGATTACGAGCTTCAATATTGGACCAAGGCCTTGGGCGTCAGTGGCGATGAGCTCCGCGCAGCCGTCAAAGCCGTTGGCCCAACTGCAGCGGCCGTGCGTGAGCACCTTGGCAAGTAGCCAGGAGTAGGGCATGTCCCTCACCGAATACCGCCGCAAGCGGAGCTTCGACAAGACGAAGGAGCCCGAGCCAGGGAAGGCGCTGCCATCAGGGCAACGGGCGATCTTCGTGGTTCAACTTCACCATGCCAGCCGCCGACATTACGACTTCCGGCTCCGGGTCGGGGACGCACTCAAGAGCTGGGCCGTTCCAAAGGGGCCCAGCTACGACCCGAAGGTCAAGCGCATGGCGGTGGAGGTCGAAGACCACCCCGTGGACTACGCCGGGTTTGAAGGTGAGATTCCCAAGGGACAATACGGCGGCGGCCACGTCGCCCAGTTTGATCACGGAGTGTGGGCAACCTCCGGTGATCCGGAGGCCCAACTGGCCAAGGGGCATCTACGTTTCGAGCTGTTTGGCAACAAGCTCAAAGGCGGTTGGCACCTGGTCCGGTCCGGCAAGCCAGCCAAGCAGCCGCAATGGCTCCTGTTCAAAGAGGACGATGCCTTCGCCAGCGATGTGGAGGCAGATGACTTGTTAGGTGACGTCACCGCGCCGCCTCCAGATGATCTGAAGCGGGCAGGGGCCGGCAAGGCGGAAAAGAAAAAGCTCACAGCCATCGCATTGCCAAAAACGGGCCGTCGCAAGGATTGGGCAAAGAAGGCCGCCGGGCTGACCAAGGCCAGGAAGGCCGCCCCGCCAGACGGGCCCTTCGAACCGCAGTTGGCAAAGCTTGGTGACGCTCCGCCCCAAGGTGACCACTGGGTGCATGAGATCAAGTGGGACGGCTACCGCATACTGGCCACCATCGCCGACGGCCAAGTGCGCCTTTGGTCACGCAATGGTTTGGAATGGACCGAAAAGATTCCCGAAATCCGGGATGCCGTTGCAGTCCTTGGGCTGAAGTCTGGGGCACTGGATGGAGAGCTCATCGCCGGCAACGGCACGAAAGAGGACTTCAACCTCCTCCAAGCCACCCTCTCGGGCGAACGGCAGGGCACGTTGGCGTATGCCTTGTTCGATCTGTTGCACATCGATGGTGTAGATGTAGCCGATGCACCTCTTCTGGAGCGCAAGAAACTCCTCCAAGAGCTGTTGGAGGGGAGTCCAGGGCACTTGGCCTTCAGTTCCCACATAGACGGCGATGGAGAATCGGCCTACCAGCTGGCAGGCGAACGCCACTTTGAAGGCATCATCTCGAAGCGTGCGGACCGGGCTTACCACGGGGGCCGCAGCGAGGATTGGAAGAAGACCAAGCAGCTCGCCAGCGATGAGTTTGCCGTGGTGGGCTACACGGCTCCCAAAGGCAGCCCGTCGGGCTTCGGGTCGCTGCTCTTGGCCAAGCCTGACCCGAAGCACGGCTGGCTCTACGTAGGCAGAGTAGGATCGGGCTTCTCCGATGAGTTGCTCAAAGAGGTCAATCAGCTGATCGGCCGAGCCGGAGGAAAGACGCCCACGGCCTACGTTCCGACCAAGGACACCGACCTTCGCTCGGCCATGTGGTTCGAACCGAGATTCGTGGTGGAGGTTTTCTATCGCGGCATTGGAGGACAGCAACTGCTCCGGCAATCCTCACTCAAGGCCATCAGGCGGGACAAGGACGTGGCCGATCTGGCCGACTCGGACCGCAGTGCCTTGGGCAACAAGCACGTCGACCCTCCTAGGCTTAAGAGCTTTGGAAAGCAGCTAAAGAGCGCCGCAACGCCGAGCACTGCCTCGACAGTGGCTAAGGGGCGCACGCCGCCGACGCTGTCCAGTCCGACGAAGGTGATCTTTCCGGACATCAAGGCCACCAAGCAGGACGTGTGGGATTATTACACCGCTGTGATGGGCCACTTGTTGCCCGAGATCATTGGGCGCCCCTTGTCGATCATCCGGTGCCCGAGTGGCACCGCTAAACCGTGCTTCTTCCAGAAGCACCACACGGCGGGATTGGAACTTGTGGATTCGGTTCGCCTGAAAGAGGACAGCGGCATCAACGCCCACTATCTGGTGGTCAGGGATGCAGCAAGTCTGCTTGAGCTGGTTCAGTTCAACGCAGTCGAGTTGCATCCGTGGGGCAGCCGCGCGGAAGCGCCGGACAGGGCTGACCGCGTGGTCTTTGACCTTGATCCGGGCCCGGACGTGCCGTTCTCTGAAGTCAAGAAGGCCGCCGTGGACATCCGCAAGCTGCTCGCGCAGCTGGAGTTAGAGTCGTTCCTGCGGGTGTCGGGAGGAAAGGGGTTGCATGTGGTCGTGCCGTTGAACCCGGGTTGCGATTGGGACCTGACCAAGCGATTTGCCAAGGGGTTTGCGGACGCGCTGGCACAATCCGAGCCCGCCCGGTTCTTGGCCACGTCGACAAAGAGCCTGCGGAACAAACGCATCTTCGTGGACTACCTGCGTAACGGCCGCGGAGCGACCGCTGTCGCGACCTATTCCCTACGCGGCCGCCCGGGCGGGCCGGTGGCCATGCCCATCGCCTGGAGCGAGCTTGCCAAGTTGACCCGCGCAGATGCCTTCACCATGAAGGACGTGCCGGCGAAGTTGGCTCGACGCAGGAAAGATCCTTGGGCGGACATCAACACGATCCAGCAAAACCTGGCCCGCTGGGCGCAGGACGATTGATCCTGGCCGCCATGCAACATCTGGAGCAAACCAACATGTATCGATCCATCCTGTCCGCCGCAGCCGCCCTCGCTCTGACCGCTTGCGGAGGCGGGAACACAGAGTCCAGCGTGCAAGCCCCTGGGGCCGAGGAAACAGCGAAGACCAAGGCTCTGGAGACCGGCGCGGCGGTGCTGCAGGACCGGCCGCCCATTGAGGCCATCAACGCCTACCTGGACGGCTTCCATTTCTACAACGGCCAAATGGACGTGCAGATGGAAGCCCATCACTACTGCTCGATCCTCAACGAGGACGTTATCCAATGCACGATCTACGACGGCAACGTAAAAGACGCCAAGCTGATGGGCGTGGAATACATCATCAGTGAAACGTTGTTTGCCGGGCTCCCTGCGCAGGAAAAGGCCCTTTGGCACAGCCACGTTCATGAAGTGAAATCAGGCCAGCTGGTTGCGCCTGGTATTCCTGAGATTGCCGAGCACGAGCTGATGGAAAAGCTTATCCGCACGTATGGGAAAGCGTGGCACACCTGGCACACCGACTTGGACAAGGACCTGCCGCGGGGCATGCCCCAGTTGATGATGGGCTTCACGGCGGATGGCCAAGCCGACCCCGCGATGGTGGCCCAGCGTGACGCCCGGCTGGGCGTTAGCAGTGAGGACAAGCGGAAGGCCCGCGCAGATATCCCTGCGCCCACCATAGATTCGGGCGCAGACGCTTGGCAGAAGGGGCAGGTCGTGCAGATCAAAGACCCGAGCGGCGGGCATAGCCATGGCCAGCAGAGCCAGATTAAAGAGGTGCCCGGCCGCGGTGAAAACGCGACATCGAACGGCTCAAGCGAAAACCAGCCACCCTCCAGAGTGAGGTAGGCGAGGCATATGCGCATGGGCACGGGCTCACGCTCTACTCGCATAACGCTCGCACCAGGTTGATCATGAACGGTTGATGATTCCCGTTCCAGTTAACCTCGGATCAGCGCCATGAAGCAGACCCTCATATACGCGGCTCTTCTTTGCACGATCACCAGTCCAGTCTTGGCCCAACACGGAGACGGAACGGATGTGCCTGCTCGGGTCAATACGTTTAAGCCTGACAAGGTCCCGGCAACCAATGAACGGATTGCGGCACTCCAGGTGCCGCAGGGGTTCGAGGTAAAGACCCTCGCTAACGATTTGAAGAACATTCGGATCATCACGGTTGCTCCCAACGGTGATCTTTACGTCTCCCGTCGAGAGCAAGGGGACGTGCTGTTGCTGAGGGATGCCAACGAGGACGGCGTCCTCGATGAGGCCCCGAGGGCAGTGACGCACCGGCCGAATGTTCATGGCTTGGCGATTGGGGACGGCCAGCTCTACATGGCTACTGCAACCGAGGTTTTCCGCGGCCCCATCAATCCCGACGGGTCCTTAGGCGCGGTCGAGCGGATCATTAACGATCTGCCGGACGGTGGTCAGCATCCCAACCGGACGATGGCGTTTGGCCCAGACGGCATGCTCTACATCAGCGTGGGTTCGTCTTGCAACGCGTGCAACGAAACCAATCCGGAGCATGCAACGCTGCTGCGCGCAACGCCCGACGGGAAAACCAGGACGATTTTTGCCAGTGGGCTGCGAAACACGATCGGGTTCGCGTGGGATCCGAAGACGGGCGAGTTGTGGGGCATGGACCATGGCATCGATTTCCTTGGCGATGACGTCCAACCCGAAGAACTGAACCACATCATCAAGGGCAAGCAGTATGGCTGGCCGCACATCTGGGGCAAGGATGGCCAGAACCCCCAGAGCACGCCGCCTGGGGAAATCACGAAGGCCGAGTGGGCTCAGATGAGCGAGTCCATGGTCATGGGCTATACGGCCCACGCTGCTCCGATGCAGATGGTCTTCTATACGGGCAATCAGTTCCCGGCTGAATACCGAGGCGACGCGTTCGTGGCCATGCGAGGCTCTTGGAACCGCAAGCCAGCCTCCGGCTACGAAGTGGTGAGGGTGCGTTTTCGCAACGGACAGCCGACGGCATTTGAGCCGTTCCTTACAGGGTTCCTAGTCGATGGGGGGCAGAGGCATGTCGCCCGACCCGTGGGCCTGGGCGTTACCCGCGGCGGGGCGCTGCTGGTCGGTGATGACGCTAACGGCACCCTTTACCGGGTGAGCTACAAGGGGGCGGCCGCTGCGCCGTCAAGGCCCGCTGCTGTCCCTTCGCAATCCCTCGAAAGGCAGTTGGCAGCAGGCACTGGCGTTCCTTTGGCCTTGGAGCGCACGCCAAACGCTCCCTCTGTGGCCGTGCACTCACCCGCTTTCCAAGACCGTCAGCCCTTGCCTCCGCGCTTCAGTGCCTACCACGAAGGGCTCTCACCCCCGCTGGCGTGGGACGCTGTGCCCAACGCGCTGACCTACGTGGTGATTGCGGAAGATCCCGATTCCACGCCCGTCAAGCCGTTCGTCCATTGGGTCGCCTGGAACCTTCCTGCTTCGGTGACAAGCCTGCCGGAAGGCCTGCAGGTGCAGCCACGGTTGACTGATCCGGAGGGAGTGCTCCAAGGAGCAACGAGCCGAGGTTCGGTTGGCTATTACGGGCCGAAGCCGCCCGTAGGTGACCCGCCGCACCACTATCATTTCCAAGTGCTCGCATTGGACAAGAAGCTGGACGCCAAGCCGGGTGCGACGCGCGACGAGGTGCTTAACGCTGCCAAGGGTCATGTGCTGGCAAAGGGGAGCATCGTGGGCACGTATCAACAGACCCAACCGCCGCTCAAGTGACGCTGCTTTTTAGCGTCGCTACCGGTTAGGCGATTGGCTTCTATACCCCGCCTCTGCCCAGGGGGCGAGGAAGCGCAGGTGTCGACCGAGGCGCAATGGCCGATTGGGAGGAATGAGGGGAGATTCACAATCACGGCCGTCGAAGGGCATGGGAGGTCCTGCCTATTGCGCAGACAACGGGGGACAGGCCGCGAGACCCTGTCGCAATCAGGTTCGATCCTCCGAAATGAAAGACGGGCCTGGGGCCCGTCTCTTTTTTTCACTTCTTGCCGGCGGCGGCTTTCTGATTGCCTCCCTGCTCAGCCAGCAGCGTCAGCTTCTCATCCGTGGCCTTCTCTTCCTCCAACGTCTCCAGAAGATAGGGGAGGGAATCGTTGTAGCCCAACTGCTTAGCGAGCGCGGTGATGGTGCCGTAGGAAGCGATCTCGTAGTGCTCCACTTTCTGTGCGCCGCCGATTAGCGCGGCGTCACGAACAGGCCCCTTTTCAATCGAATCGATCACTTCCTTGCTTTCTTCAACCAAACCTTCCATAGCGGCGCACTTGATGCGTTTGAGGCGAATCCCCAGCACTTCCACTACCTGGTCAATGCGCTCGATTTGGCCTTGCGTTTCTTCCAAGTGGGTTTCGAACGCTGCAACCAACGCGGGATTCTCCGCGGCCCGTGCCAAACGGGGCAGGGACTTGGTGAGCTGCTTCTCAGCGCTGTAGATGTCCGACAGCTCGTGCACAAACAGTTCTTCTGCGGTTTTAATCGCCATGGGTGGTTCCGTTAATAGCGTTTAATGGAGACGCAAGCATGCGCGTTCGTCTACGCAAAACGACGTGAAGAATCGCGCGATTGAGCGGCATAGTGGAGGGGGCCCGGCGGCACACCGGATCACGACTTTCGTGTATTCCAACGATTGCCGCTTGGACTTCCCAAGGACCTTGTCGGGAGGCCGATGAGGCCCATTCACGTGTGGGGCCTCCGACGGAAAGGGGGCCTGGGAGCCTAGGGGCTTAGGGGGAATGGCCTGCCCTGAAAAGAGGCTGGGCCCGCGGATCGAGAAGTCCCGTTAGCCAAAGGCGTCTGGAGCGAATCACCTAGGATCCGTCTCTCGCCTACCGGGCGCTGAGTGCTCACGCGGCCCCCACGAACCAGCTTCTATCGTCTTGACTGCGCGAACTCGGTAAGCGCAGTTGGAGGCTTAGCTCTTGGTAACAGCCAGAGCCCCTGTGAGAAAGGGTGGCGCATTTTTGCGTTCCGTTTGTGAAGCAGCAGAAGGCTACTGCGGTGTCTGCCGTGGAAGCCGCAAGAACTGGGCGATGAGTAGACATGTGGAAGAGAAATGGCTTGTCGATAGCTCTGCTCCTTCTTTTGATCGCGTCCCTGCTGGGGCAGATTTGGAGCGGGTTCCTCACGCACAACGATGAACTTGGGGAGGCCCATCGACCCCTCCTAGATCTATGGAGCTACCTCCACAGCGGTCATTTCGTCAGCGCAACTTTCGAGAACTGGGAAAGCGAGTTTCTACAAATGGGGATGTATGTCCTGCTGACGGTGTCACTGCGGCAGAAGGGTTCGGCCGAGTCCCGTCCAATGTCAGAAGACGAAGAGCAAGACCGCATTGAGGAGGGTCAGACGCCTTGGCCGGTTCGCAAGGGGGGCATCTGGAAGATGCTGTATGGACATTCCCTGGCCATCGCGTTTGCCGCGCTCTTCGTCGTAAGCTTTTGCCTGCACCTAGCCGGCAGCTGGCGCAGTGAAGTGGATGAAAGCGTGTCCAAGGGCCTCCCCGCGCCGACGGTGGTCGAACACCTCTTCAGTAGTAGTTTTTGGTTTGAATCCTTCCAGAACTGGCAGAGCGAATTCTTGGCGGTTCTCTCGTTGGTCGTGCTCACCATCTTCCTTCGCCAGAAGGATTCGCCGCAGTCCAAGGCATTGGCTGCACCCCACAGCCAAACCGGGGATTGACCGCGATAGGTCCCGCCATGGCCAAGTCAGCCTCCGCCTTACTCATCGTAGATATGTTCAGCAAGTTCGACTTCCCCCAGGCGGAGGCGCTCGAGGCCAGCGCGATTGCTGCGGCGAAAGCGATCGCACAGCTGCGGAAACATTTCCAAGACTCCGGCCGGCCGGTGATCTACGCCAACGACAATTTTGCAGATTGGCAGTTGGATTTCAAAGAACTCGTTCAGGTGTGCCTCGGATGCGAAGGCACGCCTGCGGCAATCGCACGGCTTCTGGCGCCGTCGCCAGGAGACTACTTCGTTCTCAAACCGAAGCACTCAGCCTTCTTGGCTACGCCACTTTCGATTCTATTAGCCAAACTCGACTGCAATCAGCTCGTGATCGCAGGCATGGCGGCCGAGTCCTGCATCACGGCCACATGCTACGACAGCAATGCCAGGGAATACGACACCATCGTTGTCCCGGAAGCGGTGGCTGGCATGGGCTCAAAGAAGGTCCGGGCTCTGCGGTTGTTGGAGGACGCCAGCACGGCGACCATGGTGTCACTTAAGACGATTCTCGCTAGACGGCTCTAGGTGCGGAAATTAGGGGGGCATTCCGCTCCATGTGTCTTCCATGGCACTTTGTCCCAAATGGTCTCCAGCACTTTTCATGAAGCTGTCGATGAGCCCGCTATCGCTAGCGTCTTAATATTCGTCAGAGTCGGTAGCAGATTGATGCCGTGAGTGAACGGCGTTCATCGCCCCTTTCATAGCAGCGGCTCTGCCTGATAGCAGATCTCTGCATGCTGGCGCAGGGTTTTCATCCAGCTCCAGATAGAACGGCGGCTCTTATCGCCGAGGGCTACTTTTGGGTGTTGGTGGCAAAACCTCTCAAGCACCGGCTACCTGAGCTAGGAAAGATGCAGCTCGTCTGCCTCGTCTACGAAGAGACTTCTCTCACACCCTCTGAAGTCTCTGATTTCGCAAAACAGGTGAACTCTTCAGTTATCGGGTTCGCTGCAACCTCTGCGTTTCTACACGAGATCGAAACCCAGGCGCGTTGCGGGCATCGATTGGCGCCGACCGCCGAGCAGGGCGGATTGTTTTGTCTTGGTTGCTCTCCACGCAGCTTAGTGGACCTCCGAAAGCCGTTGCTAATGCGACCGGCGGCGAGAGCTAAGCTCAGGGTTGACCAGATCCCCGTGTGACCGACGTCTGATTAAAGACTGGAGCCTCTCACGTCCTCACGCTTCCTCACACTGTCATGGGCCGCCTTGCGTCCCCTTTCACCACCAGCTTTCCTGCGGGGTTGATGTGGCGCTTGGTGGAAGCCTATCCGCCCTGTGGATGCGCTGAGTGGCCTTCGCGTGGAGTTAACCGATGCCACCTGACGATGCGAACTTTGCTGGCAGGAGGAGATGACCCCATGACCCCGGCATCTTTAAGGCTTCTTGAGCTGTGGGCTTCAACGGAGGAGTTTGGCCGCCAGACAGCGGCGGAGGCCGCCGTGCACTTGGCAGAGCTGCTACCTCACTATCCGCGCCCAAACGACCAACCCGTTGAAATTTGCGCGAACGGCTATCGCTGGTTCTCACATGAAATGGAAGCGGTGGCAGATGCTCTCCACCGACGGCACAAGCGTCCTGTGCGACGGGGCTCGACATTGGCCAGTCCGGATTGGATTGCTGAGGAGAATGGGGACGGATTATGGGCAGTTGCTGCCGCGCCCGCCGGTTTTAAGGCCGGGCAGGAAGCGCGCTGCGACGACGTTGAGCCTCATCGCCAATGTGGACTGAGCTTCATCTAGCGTCGCCTTGCTCGATCTGAGGCGAGAGAGGAAGGATGAAGCCCCCTCTAGGTGTGGACCGCATCCTCTGGGGTCTAGTCTTACTCTTACTCCTCCTCTTCGCCGCCCTGGCGCCCCGGGCGCTGGTTCTGCTGATCCTGCTGCTGCTGGCCCTGCCGTTGCGTGTCCCGGTCCTGCTGCCCCTGCTGACCAGGATGATTCTGCTGGCCTGGCTGGTTCTGGTCAGGATTAGGGTTTTGCTGGTTCTGGTTCTGGATTCCCATGGCAATTCTCCGTTCGCGGCCCCGCAACGAGGCCGGTGAGAACACGCTAAGCACTGTGCAGTTACAGCGCTGTCGGGAGACCAAACGTCCGCTACACGCGTCTGGCATATTGCTAAACCGTTCAGTGAGTAGGCTCATGGTCCTGGCGGGAAAGGCAGCGGACGGCCACCCGTGGGTTGGCAACGACCGGGCGGGGCGGTGGCGTGTCAAAGGTGAACAGCCGCTAGTGAGTGCCTCGACCAATAGCCTGCAGGGCGGAGACTGGAAGGCTGGAGCGCGAATGGGGTTAGGGGCTCTCAGGGCGCGAGTAGGGCACAAAGCCCCCTACGTCATTGATGGTTCTATCATGGTGCGTTGACGCCGCTTTGGCATGTTCACTGGATACTCCGCAAAATACTGACCAGAGAGCGCAGCATGGCCACTACAACCCCTGTTCCCGTAGTTGTTCGCATTGAGGTGATGGACTTGGACGCTGGCGAGGTGGCCGTTGTGGCCCAGCTCGACCAGGAGCCATCCAAGGTGTGGGTGGATCGCCTTCGCCAAGTTGTCGATTCGACGCCTGGCATGGAAGAGGTGGTCGTCCGTCCGGACGGGTATTGGCTTTTCTTCGTGGGCTTCGGCTCAGCCCTGGGTTCAGCAATACACAACCGAGTGGCCCAACTGATAGGCCAGGCAGGAGTGTCCGGGCGCAACCCGCCCGCCTCCAAGCCAAGGGCGGGCCGCAGAAACAGCTCGCCCATCAGGAATGTGAGCCAGCCTTTCCAACCAGGTTCGCAGGCGCACGCTGCCCAGTTGTAAGGCGGATTGGTGAGCTGCTCGCGGCCAATGGGGTAGAGGGTTCCACAAGCTTGCTGCTATTTGCACTTGCTATGAGCGGATATGCAGCTTGCTTTCGGCTTGCTCGGCATTGTGGCTCCTGAACACTTCAAGTAACGCTTCTGCGCTCAATGCCTTGGAGAGAACGTAGCCCTGTATCTCATCGCACCCATTCTCCCGAAGGAACTGGAGCTGAGCGGCAGTCTCTACCCCTTCGGCGACCGTGTGGTAGCCCAGCTCCCGAGCCAGATTGATGATTGCGGCGACCTTAGGCTTGGCCTTGGGATCCGACTCAAGGTTCTCGATGAGGGACTTATCCATCTTGATCGTGTTAATCGGCAGGTCCGACAAGTAGCCGAAGTTGCTGTAGCCGCTTCCAAAGTCGTCGATGGCAACCTTGATGCCGGCATCTGCCATAGCCTGTATTTGTCCGCCTGCCACAGAATCGGCGCGGAGCCATTCACCTTCTGTGATCTCAATTTCAATGGAATCAAATGGGAGAAGACGAGCTTCGAGCTTCGAACGAATCTGGATCCAGGCATCTTCAGAGGAAAGGTCAGCCCCGGACAGGTTGAAGGACAGTAGAACGTGGTAACCGACGTCCCGCCACGCGACCATCTGATCGAGTGCAGCGTCGAGCACCCATGGGGTCACCGTTGCCATCAAGGCGGTTCGCTCGAAGATTGGAATGAACTCGCCCGGGCTAACTGGACCTAGGCGAGGGTGTGTCCAACGAAGCAACGCCTCCGCGGATACCGGTTGCAGATCCGACGCGCGGTAACGCGGTTGGTATTCCAAGTGGAACTCATCCTTTCGCAGGCCACGTTCCGCGTCTGCGGCCAAGCGATATGCGCGGCGCATGTCGTGGTCGCGTTGCTCGGAATACCAAGCGAAAGCCTGTCGCGCTTCGAATGATTCATGCAGACCAATCAACATTTTTCGAATCACGTCGTCACTTGTGTCCTCCCCCAACGTCACAGCGCAGATTCCCGCGTGAAATCGAGGGGACATCGGAACGGCGGCGGCCATGAGTGGGCGGGACATGCGCTGCCGAAGTTCGCCTACCAGCCCTTCGATATCCTTTGCACTCGGCAGGGCGACCATGAATGCAAATCGCGTCACGCCCACGTGGTAAACGTCCGCCAAGCCCTCCAAGGCGAGCTTGAGCCGAACACCTGCCCGCCGTATCAACGCCTCCAAAGGCCGCATGCCGAGGGCCTGCCCGGCCTCGTTTGCGCGGGGGATATCAAATACGTCCAACAGCACCGCGAACACCCGCTGCCCACCGTGCCGCTGAGCCAGGCCAGCATAGTCAATGTGGAACTGGTGGCGGTTGGGCATGCCGCTGACAGGCTCCAAGCGCCCTGACATGTTTCTAAGCTCGAGTTGCGCCATGACCAACTGCGCCAACGTCGAAAGCTGAGCGCGATCGGACTCCGAAAACTCACGCACCTGCGTGTCCATGATGCACATGGCCCCTATGGCCACCCCGTTCTTCGCCACGAGGGGAGCTCCAGCGTAGAACCGGAGGTGTGGTGGCGCGACGACCAATGGATTGCGCTGAAAGCGCGGGTCTTGACGAAGATCAGGGACGACCATCACCTCGTTGCAGGCGATCGCATGAGCGCAAACCGAGACGCGAATATCGGTTTCGGCAACTGGCAAGCCGATCCGGGAAATGAATCGTTGTTTGTCCTCGCCAACGATGGAGACGAACGCGACCGGGGCATCAAAGGCGAAGGCAGCCAGTGCGGTGACGCGGTCCAAGGAGGGCCCCGATTCGGAGTCCAGGACGTGCATCGTGCCCAGGACCGCCATTCGTTCTTGCGCTTCGGTAATAGGCACGTTCATAGCTACTGCGCGATAACGAGGGGGGTGATGGCTAGCTCTATATCACCAATTCGAACCACATCCCATGAAAGCGTTGCGAAATCTTAGCAAGGCACTCGCAACTACCGCGTCGCCTCGTCTTGAAGTGCCCGCTCGGGCACTGATTCTGCTGCCCCGCATTTCGGGCAGGAGACCCTGAGCGCGGATCCATGAGTCTCAGCGCCGGTCAGCAAAGCTACCCATCGGCCGTGGCAGGACAGGCACTCGACGTCCATGCTTTCCAGGCCGTTCCAGACGAGGTCCTCGGCCGGCGAGATGGGCTTCAGACGCTTGGCTTCAATGACATTGACGATGATGAATCTGTCAGTGACTAGCACGACGGTAGCTCCTCTGTTTGCCTTCAGCTGCACACCAGCAAGCCCTGCTAGCAACCATGATCTCCCACCCAAGGCCTGAATTAAACAGGGCTCATTCGTTAAACCGTCCGGCTAATCGCCGCGACGCCCTTGCGTGTCGCTGGTCCGGGTGACGCCTATCGCGCGATCCCCTTGACTGGCACAAATGACACCTGTTAAAAAGGTTACATGAAGCCATTGAGCGGGTTTGAATTCATCGCCGGGTGCCTTGCCTTGGATTTCGTCGACACACTCGGCGAGCGCGCCGGGCAGGGGCGAGAGCGTTTAGAGGACGAAAATGCCCTCGCTGCGTGGCTGGGACAGGCAGAGCTTGCGCCGGGCGGCGTCGATTTCTCCGCTAATGACCTGGCCATTGCGCGCTCCGTTAGAGAAGCGATTTATCGCTGCACGACGTCGGTCATCGATGGCGGGGCGCTCCCTGCCGATGACGTCGCCTGTCTCAACCTCACGGCAAGCAGGATGCCGCTCAGACCTCGTCTGCAGGATGGTGTGCTTGTGCGCGTCGGCGACCAACCGTTGAACGCTGCGATGTCGGTCTTGGCGGAAGACGCCCTAGGTTTATTGGTGGTGCCGCGCCGGGAGCGACTCAGGCGCTGCCCCGAGTGCGCGATGGTGTTTGAGGACACCTCGCGGCCAGGAAAGAGGCGGTGGTGCTCGTCGGCCAGCGGCTGCGGAAACCGGGCAAAAGTTCGAGCACACAGAGCACGACGCGACACTGAGACCTAACGGAGGCGCCAACAAATGCAGAAGAGAGCGTGTTTCGATTTCGAAATTGAGTTCAGCAACGGGGGCGGCATCCAGGGCCACGGTTTCCGCTTGGATATCCCGGGGGACGACATCGACGATGAGTCGCTTGCCGCTTACGTCATCCGAGACATGCGGCTGTTGATGGTCGGCAAAGCGCATATCCTCAACAAGCGCATCATCCAAGAGGCCCACAAGCGCTCCACGAGTCAAGCTTCAAGGGAGGCATGCGCAGGTAATAGTCCAGTTTTCGTTGATCTTAGTCACTCCATCAGCAGCGGCATGGTGACAGTTGAAGGCCTACCCGCCCCAATGATCTGCGACCACCTTTCCAGGGTAGCTTCCCGCTCGCTCTATGGCGCCGGCACGGAGTTCCAAATCAACCGTCTTGAAATGGTCGGTAACACCGGGACCTACATCGATGTGCCGTTCCATCGCTACGCAGACGGATACGACTTGGCGGGCCTGTCGCTCGACCGCGTTGCGGACGTGCCTGGGATCACCGTTAAGGCGCTCGGCGCTACCGACCGCGCCATAGACTGGCACCACTTCGTGCCATACGAGTGCCGGGGTCGTGCGGTCTTGGTTCACACGGGTTGGGATCAACACTGGGGCAGCGAACGCTACTTTGATGGGCACCCTTACCTCACAGAGAAGGCCGCTACATACCTGCGCGACCAAGGCACCCTTATGGTGGGGATCGACTCGCTTAACATCGACAACACAGCAGGCAGCGAGCGCCCCGTTCACTCGGTTCTCTTGGCGGCCGGCATTCCCATCATTGAGCACATGACGCGCCTTGAAGACCTGCCGCCGGAGAACTTTCGCTTGCACGCCGCACCGCCGAAGGTCGTCGGTATGGGCACATTCCCGGTCAGAGTCCACGCTACGTTGCGTTGACCTCCAAGCTCAGCGGGCCGTCCGAAGGCTTCCGCTGATAGCGGCTCCGCTGCGCCTCATTCTTTCGCTGCAGCGACTGCGCTCAAAATCGCAAACAGTTGCTTGAGTCGGTAGGGCTTTTGGAGGAAGGCCACACCGGGCGGCAAGGGCGGTAGTTGCGCGGGCGCGAAGCCGGAGGTAAGTATGACCCGAGCGTGCGGCCTCGTTTCCCTAATGCTCTCCGCGAGCGTGACCCCGCAAATGCCGTTGGGCATCCTGACGTCGGTAAATACAACGTCAAACTCTTCGCCCGAATCAATCAACGCTTGTGCCGCCACCCCGTCCGCCGCCGTGGTGACTGCGATCCCATAGTCCCGGAGGGCGGACCCGATCAACTCCCGCAGATCTTCTTGATCCTCGACCATCAGGACTCGAAGCCTTGTCAACATTGGCATCAATCAAGCTCACCCATTCCTATCGACCCCAGTATGCAGGACAGCGAAGTCGACCTCTAGCACCGTGGCGCCAAAGATGAACAGTTCAGCTATCCCTCGCTATCGCTCGTGGGAGGCAACTGCAGAAGGTCGGGCTCGAGGAAGGGTTTGGATCAAGAAGGCAGTCCCAGCGCAGCAGCCCTCCTTTCCGACTCATCTGGCTACAAGAAGTGCCGAAACCGAGCATTGCTCCCCATAAAACGAGGGCGCATCAGGGACGCATCACCACGCGACTACCAGTGACTATCTCCAGTCCTGGCGCACGAACACCGTGATGCGCCTCCGGCATCGATTGCAAAACGGCCAATGTGGGCATGATGCGAAAGGAGGCCGATGGCGTCTCAAAGGTGTCGCAGCGAAGCTCCAAAAGCTCGAACAGGTCGCTATGCAGCTTGCGCTTCCTACGGGGTAGGGCACATGCGCTCTTGGACATGCCGAGGTTTCCGATGGCGGTGGAGTTGGAGTGAACCAGAGGGAGAGGGGCGGGGAGAACTAGTTTCATCCTCGCGCGCAGGGTAAATCGTCCGGTGCTGTGCTGACGAGTATGGTTTCGAAGCGGTGGTCCCAAACGGCTCTACAACCACCCGCGTCGCTTTCCAATCACGACGGCAGCGACTCCCAGGCTGGCCATCAGAAGCACCGCCAACCAGAAGCCGAGAGTCTTCGCGCCGAAGAAGTTGGCCTCGAAGTTCATCCCCAGCGCCCCTGCGATGACCGCCAGCAACCCCGTCACGACTGTAACGAACGTCAGCAGTTTCATGCGTTCATTGGTCTGAAGCTCAGTTTGCGTGCTAAAGAGCTGGAAGCTCCCGACCACCAGATCCCGGGCATTCTCCACCACGTCCATGGCGCGCTCGAAGCGATCGTCCAAGTCCCGTAGGTGGCGGGCGACCTCTTCGTTCCCATCGGGAACAAAGTCGGCTCGCGACAGTCCATCAAATACAATTCGGTGGGGCGCCAGCATTCGTCGCAACCGGGACGCAGCACCTCGCAATGCGCACAGCTGGGGGAGTGCCGAGCGGCCTGGTGGCTGATCCGACAAGATACGGCTTTCGAGCCGCTCAATCTCAACCTCGAACCTAGCGCACGCTGCGAAGTAGGTGGAAAGATGCCAGTCCAGCACGGCCGCTACAAAGCTTGCTTCGCCGAGGCAGCCGATGTCGCAGGCGGCGTCCGGGTCTCGATCCTTAATGTCGGATAGGAAGTCGATCTCCTCGTCGTGGTGCGTTACGACGAAGTTAGGCCCGGCTATGATGGTCAACACGGCGCCACGAAATCGCAACGCCTCCGACGGAATAATCGCGACCACCTTGGCCATAAAGCAGCCCGCGAACTTTTCCAGACGGGGATTGGTTGAGCCCTGACAGGCGACGAGCGAGTTGCCCTTTAGCCCGAGGGCATCCCAGACCGACCGTAGCGATTCTTCTTCACCGCCACAAGCGTCTACCCACAGCAGCTCGTCATCCGCTAAGCGCAGTGAGGACAAATCATTGAGCGCAAGTTGCGTGCTTCCAGTATCTCGATACAGGGTAATGCATATGCCATCGGGTCCTTCGGGTGCGCTGTTCATGGCCGCATTCTCTGTCGGGCCCGCTGCAGTGTTTGTGAAGAAACCGAGGGAGGACGAAGACCGGGTATAGCTTTTGCTGGGTATACGTCAGGGAGACGAGGATGCTTCTTCTTAACAAATGGAGCGCTATGGTGTGGAAGCGAGGCCTTTGACGGTCTCAAGACGACTTGTCGCCCGTCCCCGCCGCAAGGAGAGGCTCTGTCATGCCCGACACCGGCGTTTTTTACCTTTTTGAGATCCAAAGCGACTACAACGTGGCGGCCCACCCCGATACGGTGCACGTGGACTGCGTATACGCGAGGTGCCTGTATTGCAGCCATCTGTTTTGGGCGTATGAGGAGCCGTCCCTGATTCGATTGCCCCGAGGGGGCGCGGTCCTGGTATGTCCGAAATGCGCCGCCCGCCAGGCCATCGCGGGGCGACGTTTTGCTGAATTCATGGAGCGCTTCCCCAACGGGATCAGCGCGCCTCTTCCTAGGGAGCTCGATGGTTAGCATTCGCGAGCATGATCGAGGCGCATCGCCACCTCCTCGTCCTTGAGTGTCCAGCAGGTTGTGTAGGCCCACACTCGGCGACAACACCGTGGCCTGCAGTTCCGTCGTCCGCGAGATGCTGTCATCTTCCAAGATGGATCACGTGGCGCTCAATAGGAGGACGCCCTCGATGCGGTCCGGCTGTTCCTAAGAGCGACCGTTTGCAGTGAAAGATAGTGTGCTAACCGGCGCTTTTCTCTCGGAAGCTAAGGACGTCTTTCCTTACGTTCGCAATGCCTTCGCTGAAGGCGCGCTGATAGTTGGCCGAGCAACCGCTTCCGGCCAGAGGCCCCCCGCCATCGCTCCCCTCCTCGAAGATGTCCAACGCTGCGAGAAAGTTGGTCAGATCAGAGTGGGTTGCAATAGACAGTCGCAGGCCGACTTCCAGTGCCTTGACGTGCGCAAGAGACAGCTCAAGTTGCCCTTCAATGCCACGAATGCGCTGTTGAATGACAGACAGGTTCGATAGCTCCATAGTGCTCAACCAGTTGGGGGTTAATTCATGGTAGCAGTGTGGAATGCTGCACACGCCGACCCGCTTGGCTCATGTTTGCGCGACTCGCTGCACACCCCGGTTCCAGGCCAGACCCAGGCCGCTTCTCGGCGCGGCTGAGGGGTAGCGCTCGGTCCAGCAACGCTTGTCGCTTGTCTTTCCTAGACTTGGGCTTACTACCCAAGGACAGCACTGCGCGAGGACTGCACGCCCTTGCCCGAGCGTTCCGTCGAGGCACACCAGGCAATAGGCGGGGCAATTGACCCGCCCAGCCCAAAGGGAGTCCTTTGACCAAGGCGTGCTCACGCGGCCAAGGGGAGGGGGGAGCTGACTCACCGCAAGACCTCCGCCGAGACTTCTGACATGATGGCGCTAAGGCTGCGGGTTCCGTTCGAGTGAATTCGCGGCTATGGACGAGAAATGCAAGGATGCTTCGCCCAGCGGATACGGTTCGCTGACGTTGCGCGCACCAGCGCGACCTTTACTGCGTCCCGAGCTTGCCTTGCAACCGAATAGATTAGACGTCCAACTCAGTGCAGTGGAATTCTTAGGCTACGGTCGGGCAGGCCATCCCCAGTTCCGGATCCACTTTTCGCCGGATTCGCTTTACCTCCTGAACAGTTTAATTCGAGACGCGGCTGGGCGTTCTATCCAGATGCTTGTCTATGGTCGGCTATTAACCACCATCTTCGCGGGCCCTCCCCTGACTTTTACCCACTTCACCGCAACCGTCGCGGATGCTGCGTTGGCGGGAATGTTGCACGCGGTAGCACTTGGGGTTGTGCGTTTGCCAAGTGGAACCCTCACATCTGCCTAGCCAACGGCTACCCATTGTTCGATGCTCACTTGGCAGCCCGCTTTGTGTTCTTCTGGGCTGAGAGGCGAGGGTAGTTGCCGTGCATTTGGCTTGATCTGCTGAACGCTTCATCCCTGACCGTCCTTTCTGAACTGAGGGAGTTCTTCTTCCAAGTGAGCCGAGCAACCGACAGTGGCCGTCGTGCTCTATGCTGTAGCCTTGGCGCACCTTTCGAGACACCTTCTTTGCGGGGAAGACAGACCCACAGCAGCGGCCATTCCCCATGTGGTGCTGGCATCGGTCCCCTTTTCACACGATAGTGCAGCGACGCCAGCAGCGAACACACCCTATTGCTATCCACCGCCCCCAGTGCAATGCTCCTTGAGTGATGTGATTTCGGGCTCAATGGCCCAGATGGCGGAGCGCGACCATGACAGGAAGCATCGGGGTAGCGTTTCTTATCAGCATTAAGCAGCTTGCCGACAGATTTGCGAGTGGTGTAAGGAGTGCACTGCGGGAGTGATGTTGGAGGGCTAGTCCAGGCACGAACAACATGGGTAGTCAACAATCGGACGATCGTCATTTCAACGTGGTGTTGGGCCTCTTTGATACCAGCTACACCGCAGAGGTCTGGCACGAGTCGGTAGACGACTGGATCCTTCTTAGTGTCCGCCTCGAGTCCGGGGAAAGCGAAAAGGTTCAGCGAACATCTTTTGCAACGTTGGAGGCCGCGCTGTTTGCAGCGGAGAACGTCGCCAAAAGTCTAATTGTCGGATAGCCGCCTGTTTTGTGATGGCAGGTGCCATGTGGCGGCGTAACGACTAGTGCTGCGGGGTCCACGTGAGCTTGTCGGGCCCATGGCTACGCGTGATTCAACGAGCAGCGTCGGATTGCCAGGGAAAAGCGGGAAGGTCCCGAAGCATGGTGATCAGAAGGTCCGGATCCATGGGGCGAGCCAAGGCGTAGCCTTGGATCTCATCGCATCCCAAGGCCTTAAGACGTTCTACCTGCTCAGCCGTTTCCGCCCCTTCAGCGACGGTCGCGTAGCCTAGATCCTGCGCAAGTCGGATGATCGCCTGCGTCTTTAGAAGTGCTCGCTCGTCGACGGCGATGTTGTCTATCAAGGACTTGTCGAGCTTGAGGGTATGGATGGGCAGCTCGGTGAGGTAGCCGAAATTGCTATAGCCATTGCCGAAATCGTCGATAGCTACTCGAACTCCAGCCGCTGCAAGCGCCGAGATTTGCTCGCCAGGTAGTGAGTCTGCACGCAGCCATTCGCCTTCAGTGATCTCCACTTCCACGTCCGAGGGCGACAGCCCTTTGATCCCAAGCAAGTCCAGGATTCGTTCGGCCGCGTCCGGTTTGGCTATGTCCTTCACAGACAGGTTGATCGAGAGGGACAGCTCCACGCCGTCGCGCCTCCAACGCGCAAGTTGCTCCAACGCATTTTCAAGCACCCAAGCGGTCACGCTGCCGATAAGCGCGGTTCGCTCGAATACGGGGATGAACTCTGCTGGACTGACGGGGCCAAGCCGGGGATGGTTCCAGCGGATCAGGACCTCGGCAGAACGTGCGCGCAGATCAGACAGATGGAATCTTGGCTGGTAGACCAAGTGGAAGTCTTGCTGGCGCAAGCTGCGCTCAGCGTCCACGGCTAAGCGGTAGCCGCGTCGCAGGTCTTCGTCACGGGCCTTCGAATACCAACGAACCAAGCTCTGAGAGGCGATGGACGCATGCAGGCCAATGAGGATTTTTCGGATGACGTCATTGGCTTCATCTACCGACAGGTCAACCGCACACGCGCCTGCGTGGAACATGGGAGACATGGGCACCGCGCCTGCCATCAGGGGACGGATCATCCGCTTCTGGATTTCGGCGAGCAGCGACTCGACGCTCTCTGGTCCCGGAAGGTCGACAAGGAAAGCGAAGCGTGTAACGCCCACGTGGTAGACATCGGCCACGCCGTCAAGGGCAACTTTGAGCCGGACGCCAGCACGCCGGATGAGCGCTTCAAGCGGAGGCATGCCCAAGACCTGGCCCGCCTCATTGGCCCGAGGAAGATCCAGGATGTCTATCAGGACTGCATACAGACGTTTGCCCGGCGCACGTAGCGCGAGGCTTGCATAGTCGATACCGAACTGGTGCCTGTTGGGCAGCCCACTTACAGGCTCTCGCCTGCCCGAGAGCGCTCTTAACTCGAGCTGATGCATCACGCTTTGGCCCAGTGTTTCCAACTGTCGGCGATCAGATTCAGAGAATTCGCGAGGCTTCTCGTCCATGATGCACAGCGCCCCGATGGCGATTCCATTTTGAGAGATCAGCGGCGCCCCAGCGTAGAAGCGCAGGTGGGGCGGCTTGATCACCAAGGGGTTCTGCAGGAAGCGAGGGTCCTTCGTCAAATCGTTCACGACCATGACTTGGTTTGAGCCGATGGTGTGAGAGCAGATGGATTCGCGGATATTGGTTTCAGCCATCGGGAGCCCGAGGCGAGATATCAACTTCTGCTTGTCTACCTCAATCATCGAGACAAAGGCCACCGGCGCCGCAAATGTGTAGGCGGTCAGCTCTGTCAGGCGATCCAAAGACCCGCCCGCGGCCTTGTCCAAGGCCTGCAAGCTGCTAAGGGCGGTCAATCGTTCTTCGGTGACGGTAGGGGACATGGCGTCAGACGATTTGGGGCGAGAACAGGTTACGCCTTTAAGTAGAGGCACGTCATCGTTATCGGCTGACGTAGCCGAATCTTCAGTAGAAAGCCTGTGTGCCGTTCTGAAGCATTCAGGCCCTTCGCGCAGGCTGAGAGTGAAGCGTTATGACAAGCGGCCGCACACCCGCGAGGAACGTCCAGTAATGCTCACTCGATCAACAGTGGGCTTCGACCCATGTCATTGGATCGGGGGGGGCATGAAATGATCCGGAACCGTCGAGCACGCCGGTTGGAAATCTCTTTACGAACTCCTCGAAGCGGACTCGGCTAACCCCTTGCCGCGCCCCGCACGTGCTGCACGTCAGGATGCCTGCGCCCCCCAGATCTACCAGGCCACTGCCCTCGGAGAGACTCGACACTGTAGAACAAGCGGTGCACTGCACTTCGACACAGCGTAGTGCTCGAATCGTCTCTGGACCGTCCGCCTCTGCAGAGACCGATCGGAGATGAAAGACACCGGTATTGGGCACGACACAATCCTCTTCAGTAACATTATCAGGCTTGGCAAGACTCTCCATGCGGGCTCAGCAGAGCCAAGACCAGCGATGCCTAGTCTTTGCCAGTGGTCGGCCCGACTGTGGAAGCAGAGCCCTGAGAAATGATGCTCACGGCACGGTCACTCGCGCGTGAAGACAAAGGGTCAAGGCGCGCGCAGCGTCAGAGAGTAACGCACGCTTGAGAGTTGAGCGGGCACCTGAGGGTCGCCTTTCTACCGATCACAGCGATTGCCGGACCGAGTTGAGCAATTCACGCAAGGTGAACGGCTTACGCAACAGGGCGGTGGCGGGTGGCAGATGCGAAGTGGCATCTGCATCTGCGCCCCGCGTAGCCCGTCACCAAGACAACGCGCAAGTCGTTCTGATTGGCCTGGGCGCGCTGCGCCAGCTCCCGGCCGTCCATCCCGGCAGGCTAAGGTCGGCGAGGAGCAGGTCGAAGCGGGGGTATGTGTCGATAGCGCTCAGTGCCGCCTCTGCAATGCTGGCTGCTACGACGTCATACCCGATGCCCTTAAGAAGGTCTCGGGTTGTCCTCCGAACCGCCTCATCGTCCTGCACGTAAAGGATCTACGCAACGGGATAGCAGGAAACAATCGGAGCCGCTGGCTGTTGATGGCTAGCTTGGCTTAGCTACCAGCGCCTATCTGGTCATTCGTTGACTGCGGCGGGGATCGATAGCGGTGACCCTTTGCTCCGCCGCTAGCCGTCGTGGCATCATGAACCCAACCCGACGTCCGCCAACTTCGGGCAGTCCTGAGTGATGCAATCACTTGCGATGCCGGGACTCGTCGATGAAAGCAGGAGCATGTGTGCTTCCCCATTGTCGAGTCGACGCCCCCGTTAGGGGCACCGTCGTGACCGGTTTTTCTTCGACCTGCACCTTCCTGGTGAGCCGACGGGCGGCGACCAACCATCGGACCCGCTGCGGGCCCGACAGCGGCAGAGGCCTGCGCAATGCTTGGCGGGAGGTGGATGCCCCCTCAATCAGCATGCCTGCACTCTCGCGCAATGCAGGCACTTAGTAGGTTGAACGCCCGTTCGGCGTCGAAAGGTGCTGCCTCACTAAAGCATCCAGGCAAGAAATGCCCGACGAGGGATCTGGGTTTTCTGAATCAACGTCGTCAAAGGGAGCCCAGGCAGCGGCGGCCACACGGGACGTGTCCATGGTGGAAGCGGAGATCACGTGCATCGCCCAGTATGGAAACAGACGCTGATGGACGGTGCCGTTGGCCAGTTCCAGAAGCGCTGTATGACTTCTCGACGCCTTGACCCGCGCATAGACAGCACTGACGCCGTCTTCAGGCCCTTCAAAGTATTGAAGGAATCGCTGGCCGTCGGAGAGCAGCACGCCCGTGACTCCGGCTAAGCGGTTGAAGCGCTCCGCGTCAGCGGCCAGACGGAGAGTCTGTTCGTCTGTCACGCCCTCTGAACGTTTGCTCGTATAGACGACAGCCCGTAAGGGCATAGCATTTCCTAAAAATAGGCGCGTGGGGGGCGCGTGAAGACTGTAGCAAACTGCCACGGCCAATTCAGCGTCAATGCTGAACGGTTAAGTATTCATCCCGGCGGCCAGAAGGGGGTAGGCTGAAGGGCCATGGGAGGGTAGTTTGAAGGGATGACGCATGGAGAGAGCAATGGATCACATGGAGCAAGCGGGAATACGTTGGTTGAGCTTCCGTCTTCGAAACGGTCAGTCGATCGCTCCCGGAAAGCTGAAAGAAGCTTGGTCAAACGCAGCGCAAACTAGCAGATGTGCGGTAAGGCGGGATAACGTGCTTGGAGGTGCATGCGTCTACGGGCTCTACGCGCCGGAACGCTTGGCTGCACCACGCAGTGCCGAACTACGAATGCGGGAATTTTTATCCAACGAAGGCTACGTTTTCACGATGGGCACGATCCGCGGCGATGGCGCGCCGCTAGACGATGAGGCGAAGAAGTAGTCTTCTCGTTGGCCATGGAGGGTTCGCCGTTCCGAGGTCAGACTTAACGCTTCAGAAAAGCGCGTTGCTCGCCCCAACCAAGGGCGTAAATTCACTCCGTGCTTCTGGAGTTAAGCGATGGCAACTGGGCGTGTCGTTACCTGCGTAACCCTCTCACCGGAACCCTCTTTGCGCCGGGTAACGACGATCGGAGGGGTGCATCCGCATGGGCGTCGGTGGTCATTGTCTGCCGAGTCGGCGATTGCAGGTATCGACAGGGGGGAGTGGACGTTCCACGTCGAGCTGGACGCGGGCCTGGTTCCCCTTACCGTCGGGACGACAGAAGCAGGCGAACGATGCCTGACAATGGACTGCGATCCCGCCGAGTGCGGCCACTTGCTCCTGTTGCCTGGATGCCCGGCCGCAGAAACGTTCAACTGAGAGGTCGGCAGGGCGGCATCGCGACGCTTGGCTACGGAGCGAAGACGGGACAGGCAAGGACGTTGGCCTTAAAATGGAACGGCTGAGCCCGAGTCGAGGTCAAGCGTAGCGCTCCCCTCCGCACCGGTGGGGATGATTAGGAGTGGAAGAGTGCCTTACGAAGCCCTGGAGACGATTTTCAGCCTGCGTGAGCAGATCCCGGGCTTCCGCTGCATCGTGGGCTGTCATGACTGCTGTGGTCCGGTGACAGTGTCGACCGACGAGATGGCGCGGCTGCCGCGTAAAAGCGACGCGGAGCGCGATGAGGCACTTTCTCAGTTGAGTTGCCCGCACTTGGGGGCAGGCGGGTGCCAGGTCTACCAAGAGCGGCCTCTGATCTGTCGGCTGTTCGGCACTACTCCGAACCTCCCGTGCCCGAATGGCCGCCGACCGGTCTACATGATCGAGGAGGATGTTGAGCAGCGCATTCACCAGTTGCTTCGCAGCACTCGCCAAGTCCTGCTGTGAGGGAAGGCTCGTTGGTGGCAGCAGCGGGCTCGATGCCCAGAGGAGCGTCCAGCTCAAGGTCGGAATCTGCGCCATCGGCGTCCTGTTTCAGTTGTCTAATCGCTGCCGATGCCCGGGACGTTTGATTCTCCCACTTCTGGACCATTGCCCGCAGCCGAATCCGCCAAGGGAGGGGGCGGCGGGGGTTGCCGGTGGCAAAGCCAGAATGCAAACAGCGCCTCATCGACGCTTGGGATGACCCGGGTTCCTGAACGTGCTTCGGCTTCCAAAGTGTCGAGAAATGCCGATCCCATCGTGAACTGCTTCACCGAAGGCGTGAACCGCTGCGCCGAGCAGGAAAGGTCGGTCGAATCGATTCCGGATCCATCGCATAGCAAAGACAAGAAGACCGCCTTGCCTTCCTCTGTCATGCCGGTCACAGGTGGCTTAGATGGGTGCAGCCACATCAAGCCTTGCGAAGTCAGCTGGACCAGCCGAGCCGGTGAAGGACGAAAGCCCTGAGCCGCCATGCTGAGGTCCGCCAGCAGATCCAGACGTTTTTGAAGTTCCATGAGCTCACGCTCCGATCGCCTGCCACACCCGCAATGTGTCACCTCATGAAAGAGCATTCAAGCGGCAGCAGATCGGGCGCACACCGTGGGGCAGGGCGGCAGGAAGCCCGAGCTCACGTTTGCAGCGTGCCTGGACGAAGATAAATCCAAAGCCCGATCGCGCAAAGGCCGACGATAGCCGCTGGCAGGAGCAGCGTGAGAAATCCCAATTGATGGAAGGACGTCGCTGCAACCATGCCCCCCGTTGAAAAGCTGAATAGCACGAGTCCCCACATGGCCAAGCGGCGGCGCGGAACGGGATGTCCCCGACACACTTGGCCGAGCACGAGGCCAAAGTCGGTGAAGAAGCCCGTCAAATGCGTGCTGCGGATGGACGAGCCGCTGTAAAAGGACGTCATGGCGTTTTGCAGCCCGCAGCCCGCTGCGGCAAAACAGGCGCCGAAGGCATTTCCACCGGCCAGCAGAGCTGCGGCAGCGATGAAGAGCATGGCTTCGACGGCGAGAAGTCCCACATAGGCGCCAGAGAGGCTCCTATCCCGAAGCAGTAAACCGGCGCCGAACGATCCGATGACGAAGCTGACAATCACTGCGAGCAGTTGTTGGGCATTGCCCCAATTGCTGCCCTCGATGGCAATACTCTGCAGGCTCACCGTGCCGGTCATATGACTGAAGGCTTGATGTTCATACCCCAAGTAGCCCACCGCGTTGACCACCCCGGCAGCAAAAGCAAGCAGACCAGTCCCTACCCAAACAACTCGCGGCACCTCTATGCCCACGTGACGACTCCTATTCTTTGAAATGGCGTGCGCCAAGCCCTGGGCGGCCGGCAGGACGAATCCCCCCAAGCACCCCGGCCAAGGCGACTGGCGCTGCCTGCTGAGTATAGAATCCCCAGAGGCCCGCCTAGTGGGCCAAGTTGACCGGCTAGGAGATCGGGTAATGGATGCGTTGCCGAAGGCCATCGCGCTCGGGTGGGGCAAGCTCTACATGACTGTCCCCGAGTTTCGCGAAGCGTTTAGACACGCGATGTCGGCTGTCGATCGACTGCCACCTAAGCTGGTTGAGCGAGGGCGTTCGCTCGACTTTCCACCCCTGCACCATGCATGTTTGCGAGGTGACGTGGAGCTAGTCAGGGGGCTCCTGGAGGCAGGAATTGGTCCGAATTCATACCCGTTCACCGAAGACGAAACGGACGAGCCTCCCCTGATATGGCTGATCACCGCAGACACCCTGAACACGGACACCAAGGTCGCAGTCGCGTCCCTCCTGCTGGAGTTCGGGGCGGATGTTGAGGAGGGGGAAGCCTTGGCGTTCGCGATGCAGTCGTCGGACGAAGCGTTCGCAAAGTATTTAAGGGATGCAACCCAGCGTTGATTGTGTCGTTCCAACACTCATATCCCCCATCCGCAATGGCGGGTCTGCCATCCATCCGCGTTGTATGGACGACGAGGGGGCACGGACCCATCTGCCCCGAGTCGGAGTTGTGGGCCAATCATCCACCGCAAGAAGGAAGGCGGAGCGGCGCAGCGTGAAGGGGGCAACAATGCCGCGCTGACACGGCGTTGGCTGTCTTATCACCGTTCCCTTAGCCGCCCCGGCAGAGAATCAGAGCCACATTGATGGATTGGTCCACGTTGGTGGTTCCCAGGATTCTTTAAATCAAGCATGGCTTGGCACAGGCTAGGGAGGTGAAAACGTGATAGGCCGCCTCTTAATCACCGATGTGCAGGCGGACATGGTTGACTCAACGACGGTGCGATCGCTAAGAAAGGTAGGGGTGATATGCAAGTCGTGTGGACGCAGCGCTGTCCTCTCCGCAGGCCAAGGCCTCGAAGGCATTGATGGTGGAGGCGTGTTGACCTGCCCCGGTTGCGGGTGCCGCCAAGCGGTGAGCCGGAAGCGATTCGAAGACATGCTGGCTTCGAAGCGACAAGGGCAGTCGTGAGAGGGATTGTGAGGCAGGCGCCGGACCCGGACCCGGAGGCCCAGAATGGGCCGGGTTCGTCAAGGATGAGAAGAGCGCGGATTGGGACCAGCGTCTAGCGCTTGATGATTTAGGTTGGGCGGGCCACACTCGGGACGCAACGGCCTCAGGATCTAGCAATGGCCCCAAGACCAGCCAGTAGCATTCGCCGAGTCACTTTGTCAGTCGGGCGTCATATATATACGTCCGAGATACTGCGCGAAAGGGAAACAAGCTGGGCTCTGCTAAAGGTGCAAGTCCATAGGGTCGGTGTGGTTGGCGGGATCGAGTTTCATGGAAGCTCCTGTCTGGAGGTTCTTCGCCGCGCGGAGGTGGTTGCCATGGAAATCATCTCGCTTGAAGTCAAAGACTTGGATGACAAAACACGGCTGAGCCATCCCGACCAGCTAACAAGCGGATGATCAACGCGAACTAGCCAGGCTTTCGCGTGGATGGCGGCCCCTGCCACACGGAGGCGCGGCCACGATCCAGGCACCCACAAGCTGTGACGTTGTCGACGTTACGCTTTAGCACAGCAAGGCTTCTGCGCGGTCGCCCGGTGCTGGTCGCCGATTGCTGCTGTCCCGCGCCCGCGAGTCAGCGGGCAACGGGGTGGCGCACAGGGCCGGTCTTGGCGGCGTTACGCCGTCAGCCAAACGCGGATCAGCGACACCAACTTATCCACGTCCAACGGCTTAGCGACGTAGTCGTTCGCCCCGGCTTGGATACATTGCTGCTGATCATCAGGCATCGCCTTTGCGGTCAGCGCGATGATGGGCAGCCTGGCGAACCGTGCGTCCTGCCTGATCTCTCGCGTGGCGGTCAGGCCGTCCTTTACTGGCATCATGATGTCCATCAACACCAATTCAATGGGGGCGGGTCCTTCGACCGTGGCCGTCAAGATGTCGATGGCCTCCTGGCCATTTCGCGCGATCGTCACCTTGCAGCCATGCGGCTCCAGCACGTTCATGAGTGCGTAGATGTTGCGGACATCGTCTTCGACGACCAGCACGCGGCGACCATCGAGCGCAGTGTCCCGGTGTTGCGCAGTGCGGATCATCCCCTGCTTTGGCTCGGGCAGCTCGCTGACGACTTGATGAAGGAACAACGTCACCTCGTCGAGGAGGCGCTCGGGCGAGCGCGCGCCCTTGATGATGATCGAGCTGGAGTAGCGGCCCAGTCGCATCTCCTCAGCCGGGGAGAGCACCCGGCCGGTGTAGACGATGATGGGGGGCAGGGGGCGAGCGCTCTCTTGGCTCAACAGGTCGAGCAGCTCGAATCCGGATGCGTCGGGCAATGTCAGGTCCAATACCATGCAGTCGAACGAATGCTGTGCCAAAACCTCAATGCATTCGGCCGCTGACCGGGCGCCGATGGTCTCTACGTCGGCCAACGCCAGAAGGTCGCGCACTGCATCCAGCTGGACGGAATCGTCCTCGACCACCAGAACCAACCGTGGCCGCTGCGACAGTCGCTGCTCCAGTGAGAGCAGCACGTCGGAAAGATCCTCGCGGGTTGCAGGCTTGCCCAAGTAGCCCACTGCGCCCAACGCCAGTGCTTTGCGCGAGTGGTCCATCGCGGAAACCATATGGATGGGAATGTGCCGCGTGCGCATGTCGTGTTTAAGGATATCAAGCACGGACAGACCAGATTGGTCCGGAAGACCAACGTCCAGCACAATGGCGTGAGGCAGTTCTGCCCTTGCGGCGGCCAATGCGTCGCTCGCGGTATGCGCCACTCTAGCGCGGAACCCCATTTCACGCGCCAAGTCGCTGACGATCTCCCCGAAGGCGATGTCATCCTCGACAATCAGGATCAGGCCCCGGCCGTTGCTCACCTTGCTTCCCGCAACGCTGACATGGCGGGGTTCCTGCGCAGGGGTGGGGGCCTTTACCGGGAACGCGGCGCGCGCGGGCGTGGTGACCGGGGCCGATTCGGCGGCCGGCGCGCGTTTTTCGGTTTGCAGCCGGGTCGCCACCGTCAGCCTGAAACAACTGCCCTTGCCCGGCTCGCTTTCCACGGCGATGTCGCCTCCCAGCAACCGAGCAAGCTCCCGGGAAATGGAAAGCCCAAGGCCGGTGCCGCCGTAGCGTCGACTGATAGAGCCGTCGGCCTGCTGGAATGCTTCGAAGATGCGCCCCTGCTGCTCGGGGGCGATGCCAATACCGCTGTCGGTCACCGAGAACGCCACCTGGCCATTGGGAGCACCAGAAGCCGACACGGTAACGCCACCCACTTCAGTGAACTTCAACGCGTTTGACAGCAGGTTCTTCAGGATCTGCTCGATTCGCTGGCGATCGGACTCGATCATAGTCGGGCAGTCGGTCATCATCGACACGTCCAGCGTCAGCCCTTTTTCGCTGGCGACGGGGCCGAGCAGCTCAGAGAGATCGGTCAGCAACTTCTCCACACCAAATCGCTCGGCATGGACCTCGATGTGCCCGGCCTCGATCTTAGAGAGGTCCAGGATCTCGTTGATTAGGTTGAGCAGATCGTTTCCGGAAGAGTGAATGGTGCGCGCGAACTTCACCTGTTCCGCGCTCAGGTTGCCGTCGCGATTGTCACCCAGCAACTTGGAAAGGATGAGCGCCGAATTGAGCGGGGTGCGCAGCTCGTGCGACATGTTTGCCAGGAACTCTGACTTGTATTGGCTGGCACGTTGGACCTTGTGCGATTCCGCGACGACCGCCGCATTGGCGCGCGCGAGCTTGTCGCGCTCGGCCTCAAGCTGCTGGGACTGGTCGAACAGCTGGTTATTGGTCTGTTCCAGTTCCGCTTGTTGTTCCTCCAGCTCATGTTGGGAAGCACGCAGGGCTTGGCTCTGTTCCTCCAGCTCCTCGTTCGAGACCCGCAGCTCTTCGCTTTGAACCTGCAACGCTTCGGACTGCTGCTGGGTCTGCGCAAGCAGCTCGGAGAGCTTTGCCCGGTAGAACGCTGAACGGAGGGCGACAGCCATGTCTCCCGAGGCGAGTTCTAGCAGCTGGACGACCTCTGCGGGCACGGCGCCGAAGAAGCCCAGCTCGATTACCCCAGCCACCTCGCCCTCGTGGATGCTGGGAGCGATGACCAAGTGGCGCGGCTGGGCTTGCCCGAGTCCCGAGCCGACCATGAAGTAGCCCGTCGGCACCTCTGAGACGACCATCACCCGTTTCTCGTCCACTGCGCGGCTCAGCAAGCTGCCGCTTGCCCGAAGCCCATCGGTATCGCCCGGTGTGGGGGCCGTGCCAACTGCGCCGATCTGCTTGAACCCAGCGTCCACCGGCTGGAACAGCATGCCCGCCTGGGCGCCGGTGAAGCGGGCAAGGAAGCCGAGGCTGGCCTGCGCCAGGGTGCTGCTGTCCAAGTCCCCGCCAGTGGCGGTGGCCAGCTCAAGCCGACCTTGCTGCAGCCAAGCATCGCGCTCCCGGATCCGGGCATGCCGGCGGAGCAGGATGGCGATGAAGATCGTCAGCACAATGCCCAAGACAGCGCTGGCTGCGCCCGAGGTCAGCGCCGTGCTGTAGGCGGATTCCATCTCGGCCAGGCGTTTAGCGCGCTTGTCCAGTTCGATCGCACCCATGGCAGCCAGACGGGCCCGAATGTCGTCCATTGCGGCCTTGCCGCGATTGGAAGTAACCACCGCCAGAGCGGGCTCTAGCCCTTGGGTGCGGCGGAGTTCTATCGTTTCATGCAGCTCGTCCAGCTTGTCTTGGACTCGTCGCCCCAGCATCCTGAGACCGTCCACTTGAGCGGGGTCATCTGCTAACGCCCGTTCCATGGCCTCCAGGCGCGTGCTGGCCACGCCCAAGGCCGTCCGATAGGGCTCGAGGTAGCTGTCGTCGCCCGTGAGCAGATAGCCGCGCTGACCCGTCTCAGCGTCCTGCACCGCCGATAGAACATCGCCCAAGGCGGTCATCGTCTGCTGGGAGCGGATAACTAAGGCGCTTCCCTCACGAATAGTTCGGATGTTCTTGCCGGCGAGGAAGCCAGTCCCGACAAAAAACACCATGACCGCCAAGAGCGGCCAAAGCGTGCGGAAGGCGGCGGCTGTCTGCTGAGCGGCAAGGCGGGACTGGGGCATGGATGGCATCGGCAGGTGGGTGGATGGTCTTAACCGATCAATCTAGCATGCTGCTAAGCCGCCGCCATCGAGAGGCAGATGCCAGTGAGTGACATCTGCCAACCTGTGCTCGGACGATCCGCGCGGGCAGGTGGCCAACGCCGGGCTTTGAAGGGGCACTCCAGAGGGGAATGCCTCGATACGGCTGCGAAACGTCGCCCTCAATGGAGCCCTTGATCTTGAGCAGCCCTCAAGCAAACGCTCGACACTCCAGAAATCGCGGCGGTCGTCGGTGCGTGCTGCCATCCAGACTGACATGGAGGCGGGCAAAGCGGTCGGAGTAGTCGCGCTGCCGGCCATGGGCCCGCCGAGAACCGTCCCGCTGACTCAGGACGCAAGAGCTCGCCTGCAGAGAGGTCTGCAGTCCTCGCTTCGCCGAGCAACAGCGCCAACCGATACGCCATTGAAATGTTATGACATAACGTTACAATGAGGCCGTCGGTTCCGGTCTACGGGGGAGGGCACGTGCAGCGCCCGCCGATGCTCCGCCTGCACGCCTCCTTAGTGACATCATCATGATCAAATCGACCACGTCCTCGGGCCGAGCCAACGGCTCTGCAAGGCATAGCCGCTTGCGCCCCGTTCACACCTTGCTGGCCGGCGCCTTGCTTGCGGCGAGTCATGCATCCGCAGAAGAAGCAAAGCGATCCCCGGTGGACACCACCGTCTCGGACTTGGATACGGTCAAGGTCGAAGCGCAGCGCCTTGGCACCACAGAGGGCACTGGCTCGTATACGTCTCCCGTGGTCACTTGGGGGGGCAAGGCCCCCGTCCCGGTGTTGGATGTCCCCAACTCGATGAGCGTCATCACCCGCCAGCGCATCGAGGACCAGAACTTGGTCACCGTGGAGGACGCGCTTCGGGAAGTGACTGGCGTCACCGTTACCCCGTGGGACGGCGCCACAAGCCAAATTCGGTCCCGCGGCTACAACTTGGAGTCTTCCTACGACGGCATCCCCGCTTACGGAGCACTGTCCGCGTTTCAACAGTTCGACTTGGCCATCTACGACCGGGTGGAGGTGCTGCGAGGCCCGGGGGGTATCTTCCAAGGGTCCGGCCAGCCTGGCGGCGTCGCCAACTTCGTTCGCAAGCGCGGCAGGGAGGCGTTCGGCGGGTCCATTGCGCTCTCTGCGGGGAGTTGGTCCAACTACCGCGGCGAGGTGGACATCGGCGGCCCTCTGGACGCTGCAGGGCGCGTGCGCAGCCGCTTCATCGCCTCCGCTCAGGAGCGCGATTACTTTTATGAGACCGCTGACTCGAGCAAGCGATTGTTCCACGGGACGCTGGACTGGGACCTTGCCCCTTCCACCACTGTCTCCCTCTCCGCCACGCATCAGACGGACGATGTGATGCCCTACATGGGGCAGCCGGCCTACACCGACCAACGATTTTTGGGCGCGTCTCGTGCCCTCTACGTATACCCGGATTGGGTCATCCAGCAGTGGGATAAGGAGGCCATCACGCTTGACCTGGAACATCTATTCGACAACGGATGGTCAATCAAAGGTCGCGCAAGCCGGCAACGCTTGGACTGGTATTACAAGGACAGCTATCCGACCGGTGGCGTCAACCCGGAGAGGGGCACGGTAGCCAGCTACGCCCGTCGCCAAAGCGACAGCGATGAGGTTAGGGAGGGCGTTGACCTCTTTGCCGCCGGCGCGTTCCAGGCGTGGGGTCGCGACCATCATGCAACGATTGGCGCGACCATGGAGGAATACGAAAGCACCACGCGGTATGGCCAGGGCCCCGCGGTCCGCGACGTTCCAGTGCTTTCCCCCAACGTGGTCCCTGAGGTGCCGATTGCTTACACCTCCGGCTACCATTCCATCACACGCCAAAGCGGGCTTTACGGGCAGCTGCGGCTGGCATTGACCGACCGCCTTACCGGCGTGATCGGTGGTCGGTGGAGCAACTTCGAGGTAAAAAGCCGGTCGGTATCGCCGCAGCCGCTCACGGCATGGGTCGACGGTGCCCAAGCCCATGGAAAGTTCACCCCGTATGCTGGGGCCGTGTTCCACTTCTCAGACACTGTGACGGCCTACGCCAGCTATGCAGACACGTTTATCCCCCAGACCCAGCGAAAGGTCTCTGGGGAAACGATCGATCCACGCATCGGAAAACAGCTGGAGATCGGTGCCAAAGCAAGCGTTCGGGGAGGTGCGCTGAACCTGGCCGCCGCAGCCTTCCAGACCAAGGACGTAAACCGCTCCTATCCAGACGTGGCAAACCCGGGCTTCTTCTTGCAGGCTGGCGAGGTGGAGGTCAAAGGGTGGGAGGTGGAGGCGAGCGGAAGCCCATGGCCAAACCTTGACCTGACCGCGGGCTACACGCGGCTTCTGACTCGCTACGTCCGTCACCAGACCATTCAAGAGGGCTCCCCTTTCACGCTCTTTGAGCCGGACCACACGTGGAAGCTCTTTGCGCACTACCGCATTGAAACGGGGGTGCTGGGCGGGCTGTCATTGGGCGGTGGGTTGCACGCCTCCAGCGGCATCTTGGGCACGGGAGTGGCAGGAGTCCGGGAGCAGCGCGGTTATGCGGTCGCAAGCGCGCACGCCGGCTACCGCTTCACCGAGACCCTCCAAATGAGCGTGGCGGTCAACAATCTCTTCGATCGTCACTACTTTGAGCGGGTTGGGGGCCTCAACAGCTACAACACGCCTGGAGAGCCGCGAAATGTCCTTGTGACCTTGCGCTCGACGTTCTAACCGTCACCCGGCCAGTGCTATGAAGCTATCAGCACGCGACGTGTGGCGGTTAGTGCGCCCATACTGGGTTTCTGAAGATCGGTGGCGGGCCTATGCACTGCTCGCCACCATCATTACGCTGGACGTTTTCCTGACTTACATCGGGGTTCGGCAGACGCTTTGGCAGAAGAACTTCTTCGACGCCTTGGTGGAACGCGATCTGCCTGCCTTCTGGAGCCAGATGGTGGAACTGTCGGCCATCGTGGCCGGCATCGTGGTGGCGGGAACCGGGCGGGTGTGGTTTGAGCAAGCGCTGGAGATGAGGTGGCGCACTTGGCTAACAGGCGACTACTTGAGTCGGTGGACTAAGGAGCACGCCTACTGGCGCGTGGGCACGTTCGGGAAGGTGGACAACCCCGATCAGCGCATTGCCGAGGATCTTCGCCTGATGGCAAGCGAGACGCTTCGGCTTTCAGTGGGGGCGCTGAACTATGCAGTGGACTTTTTCACGTTCGCAACGATGCTGTGGGGGCTTTCTGGAGCTGCGAGCTTTGCGTTGGCGGGGGCGCAGATTCAAGTTCCCGGCTACATGATGTGGGCCGCCGTCCTTTACGCGCTCGTGGGCTCGGTCATCATGGAGCGGATCGATAGAGGCCTGGTTCCGATCGACTACCAGCAACAGCGACGAGAAGCCGACTTTCGCTACCTGCTGGTCCGGATGCGCGAGAACGCCTTGCCGATCGCTATGTGGCGTGGAGAGACGGTCGAATCCAAGGGGCTCGCCACTGCTTTTTTGCGCATCCGCTCCAACTGGGGTGAGATCATGCGATACACAAAGCGCATCACTGCCTTCAATGCCCTTTACGTTCAGAGCTCAATGCTGCTGCCCTACCTGATCACGGGCCCGCGATACTTTTCCGGGGCGATCACGATCGGCACCGTGATGCAGCTCAACAGCCTGTTCAATCGCGTGCGAGGTTCACTGTCTTGGTTCGTCTACAGATACAAGGACTTGGCCCTGCTGCGCTCGGTATTTCAGCGCCTTCATGAGTTCGATTTGGCCTTAAAAAGACCAAGCGGAAATGGCCTGAAGCGCCGGGAAGGAGGACGCGATCTCGTGCTGAGTTCCGTGAACGTGGAGCTTCCAGACGGGTCTAGCCTGGGGGCAGTGGGCCGATTACACCTCCATCCTGGCGACCGGCTGTTGATCCAGGGCCCGTCGGGGAGCGGGAAGTCTCTCCTGCTCAGGGCTCTTGCCGGCTTATGGCCCTTCGCTTCGGGGGAAGTGACCTTGCCAGACGGACTCACCATGTTCGTGCCGCAGCAAACCTACATGCCCAACGGATCGCTTCTGGCATGCTTGGCTTACCCCTCAGATCCGGAAACCTTACACGTCGATGACGCGCGCGAAGTGCTTGCTGACGTCGGCTTATGCAAGCTGGCGGAGGAGCTTGAGTGCGACGAAACTTGGCATCGACGTTTGTCACCGGGCGAGCAGCAACGGTTGGGCTTTGCCCGGGTGTTGTTGCACAGGCCAACGGTGGTGTTCTTGGACGAGTCAACGTCGGCGCTTGACCCGAATGGCGAATCGAGGATGTATCAACTGCTGGAAGAGCGACTTCCGCATTCCATTGTGATCAGCGTCGGGCACCGGCCCATGCTTCAATCTTGGCACCCGATCTCGATGGAGTGGGCCGCCTGCCGTCTGTCGCAGGCAACCGACCAGCCGGTGTGAGGTTCACCGGACTGGCATGGGAACCGCACCGCGACACACCTGGCCAAAAACAGCTTGGCGTTCGTGGTCGCCGATCAACAGTCCCTCTGCTAGGGGCATGTTGGTGAGGCCCCTTGCTTCCGAGCAGCTCTGAGCGGCGACTGCAAGGGTTGAACGAGATTTCTTTTCACGCCATTCACGCGCCTGCGAGCAAATTTGTTGACAACCACGGGGGAGACGCCACCCTTAGGGGTGTCTCCAAGCGGAAGGAACCCGGATATTGCAGGTGACCTAGCAGGTGTTTGAGCATGGCGCGGGTCATGCGGTCGATACACTGCAGCTTAAGTGGATGGGAGCGAGCCCCACGGAGCCGCTTACCATCACGAGGCACTTAGGTGGGTCGCAGAAGTGCAGCGGGGGCTGACACCTGCGTATCCGGGAGCCCGTGCTTGGCGCTGGGCCTGTGGTCTGCCTACCCGCGCTCGCCTACGCATAGAGAGTGCCGTAGAGGACGGGGATGCTCGTCCCTTGGATTTTTACCATCCCCTGAGTGCCACCGCTGAGCCTCATGAACACTGATTTCCCTTCTGCTGAAGAGTATGCCGCCGAACGACCACGCCATGGTGAGCTGCAGGTCTTGGATATCCAGTCCCTGCAACATGGGGTCACTGGCTCATACCAAAACCAAGTCTTGCAGGAGTTCAATGACAGCTGCATTCGGATGGCGGTCTTCCACGGGGAGTATCAGTGGCATGTGCATCCCGACAGCGATGAAGTCTTCTTGGTCGTCGAGGGCGAGCTCCACATTGATTTGGGCTCCGGAGCTGGATTCGCACTCGGGCCGTGGCAGTGCGTCACTATTCCAGCAGGGACGGTGCACCGAACGCGCGCTATTGGTCGCACGGTCAACTTGACTGTGGAGGCACGAAGCGCGCGCACCGTGTTCGTGGACGGGCCAGAAGTCGCCTAAGCGCTTGACGCTGTCTTCGCGCAGTCGTTACGAGACATGCCGTTGCCGGGAGGGTTCGCTGTCAAGTTCGCGAGGGATGTTGATGTAACTCAGCTCCCGGTGCGCAAAAACGTAGGCCCAGTGGCAACCTTCGATGGCCTCGTAATCGTATTCCAAGCCAGCGATTTCCTCCACGAACACCCTCCGGGTGATGTCGGCGTGGGCCACCTTGGCATCTTGAATTAGGCCGCCAAGCGAGCAAACGGCCCTCTTTCCCCGGACGGGGCCCGGTTCCGCCAGCCGCCTGACCCCTTGCAGCATGCTGTTCCAGAATCCGGTCACCCGCATTTCCACCACCATCCCGTTGAGGTGCTTGCCTTCGCCTTCATCCGGGGCCTGACGGACCATTTCGACTATAAGGGTGAAGGCAGCCAGGTCCCTTGCAAGCGTGGAGAGAGCCTTGGTGATGGCATTGTCATCCGTGTCGTAGATCGACTTCCACTCTTCGATTCGGTGGCGCATATGAGCGGAGTGAGCGGTGTTGAAGTCAAGATACCGGCGTGATCGTTGGTTGGCATCAGTCACGGATAGAACTTCGCTTTCTTGCCCAGCTGCTTCTTGAACTGGCCCCGCTGATACTTGGGCAGCACCACCGGAGGGTTGTATCGTTGCAGAGCGGCCACTTGGCGTGTTCTTACCTCGGGGTTCTCAGTTGTTTGGTAGAGATTCAAGACAGGGAAGCGCTTGTTCTCCGAGTGACCAGTGATTGCGGCGATGTCTTCTTGGGGGACGAGGACATGCTTGAGCTTGGACGCAAGAGTGTGACGAAAGGCGTGGAACCCGACCCCCTTTCCGAAGCCAAGCTTCTTTAGGTAGGCACTGAACTGGATCACCAGGCCCTGGCTGTATCTAGCGCTGGTCTCACCCGAGGCTTCACACGTCCCGGCAGACAAGTTGGGGAACAATCGAGGGTGACCGCATGCTTTGATATCTTCGACGAAGTCGATAAATCCAGCATCCAGCACCGCTTGGTGAATTGGGATGCGGCGTAGGGCCGAAGCACCTTTGACGGTCTGGCGTGTTTTGAAGTGCTCGTTATGCGCCAAGTCGTCGTCTACCGTGAGTTGGATAGCGATACACCAAACACCGTCTTCGTTGACGATGTCGTGGACCTTGAGTTGTGCGAGCTCGTTGACACGCGCGCCGCTGTAGAGAGCCAAGATGGGGATCCACCAGCGGTGGGGCCATTTCTTTGCCCAAGTGAGGAACGTCTCTGGCTCGAAGATCTTCTGAAGCTCGGACTCCTCCAAGAAGCGCTCGGCTTTCTTGCCACGCTTAGGGTCGATCACCAAGTTCTTTTTGATCTTACCCATGGCCGCCATGGGGTTGCCGGGAATGGCGCGGGTGGCCACCAGGCGGAGGAAGAAGTTGTTCAGGCAAAGGTTGTGCTTACTGAGCGTGGCCTCTGACACCCCTTGCACTCCGTTGGCTTGCCCCAGGGCGATCACCTCGTCTACGGTCATCGCGCGAAGCTTGTCATCCTGAAGCAAAGCAGAGGGAGCCCATCGCAGGAGATCCCAGAAGCGCTCGACGTGTGTGTGGTCAATGCGCGAAACGGGTATATCGCCGCACGTCAGCAGCAGCAAGCTCAAGGTGCGGGCGTAGTCCTTGATGGTGGTGGACTTCAACTTGCGCCGCTGCTGATGCTTCGAGAAATCTCCAATCTCGATGGACAAAAGGCGGGCAGGGCTACCGGGTGGCAGCGGCTCGGAGTAGCGTGTGCCGTGCTTCCCGCTCCGAATGCGGGCGGTCTTGTTCAAGACCGTGTTGATAAGGTCCTGAGCGTTGAACGCTCCTTCGCGGTCGGAGATCGTCATCTTTCCGAACTTGACCCTGCCGATCTGAAGGCTGTCGAGAACCAAGCTGCCGCCAGATGAATCGATGTAGTTGCTGAGGATGTCGGTGGGGGACTGAGTCACTGCTTTGCTTCCATTGTTTACAATGGAAGTACAGATACGACGAGTTCGCTAAACGTCAATCCGAATTGAGCGGGTTTTTACTTCCTCAGGCAAACTCTCAGGGCTATCACGTCGCGCCGTTCCCAGCTCGGCGGATCCGATCTATTTCGCGCAATGAAACCTAAGCGCAGCAAGGGTTTAGCGGCATAAGGTATCTGCCGCTTCATAGTCATAACCATACTGTTTAAAAATTCAGGGCCACGATAATCGCGATACTAGCTAACATTAAGCTGAACGCAGCATAAATGGTGTGCGTGATTGTTAGTCTGTGTTGACAGTAGAAGTGTGACGTAGCAGGTTAGCTCTGCCGTTCCCTCTCACTGAAGGAGTCAAGCTATGTCGATTAAGCCCGGTCCGAAACCAATCGCTCCGTCTACTGGGGAGCCGGATAAGCGCCGACGGGACAACAAGGACACTCCCCGAAATACGCCTGGTTTGAAGCCTCACAAGCATAAGACCGGCAAGTGATTGAGGCGGGGCAGTTCTCGGAGCAAGAAGGCGAGAATGTAGAGCTGCTACAACTGGAGGGCACAGCCTTGGCGTCGGCCTCTGCCGCTGTGGCCTGTCGTCGACGTAAGAATCCTGGACCTAGAGGGGTTGGAGCGAGTGGGGATCTATCGTGTAGTAGGCATCGAGTGGGAGACGGACGGGCACATTCTTGAGCTGCCGCTGGAGTGCACAGTCGAGTGCGACGGCGAGGATGATATCGCCGGCGTGTTGAGCGACAACTACGGATGGCTGGTGGCCACGTTCGTCGTATTGGAGAGGTCAACGGATCCGTCAGCGCTGCATGCGAGCGATAAGCTCTGACGCGTCGGCACATTGTGTTAACGCGTCCGACGAGCACGGTCTGTCGTCAAGTGCTGCCCAAGCTCGAGATAGCAGCGTGCCCCGCGCTGAGGAGTTCCACGCTTGATTCCTTGCCCGACGGGACGATCGGCTGCGCTAGCGCTCACCGCTCTCCGCACGTTTTTCGGAAGTAGTGCCTTGGCGCCATTGCTCTTGGGAGCGAGTTGCTTACGAAGACCCAGCAGGACAATCGGGCGCTCTGTCCTGCTGGGCTGACACCATGGCACATCCAACGGGATACCTAACGGCCGCCCTGAAACTTGAAGGTGAAGCGGGCGGCGGACTCAGCTGTCTCCCCAAGGATGGGCACGGGCTTAGCATCGACAAGAGTCAACGTCCCATCAGCTATAGGGGCCGGGACGCCCAGCGTGAAGTCAATCTCCTTGGACCAGCCGCCACCGAGCACTGTCGCCCTGACGACTAGCCGGCCCGCCTGGATGCATTGAACGTCGGCAGGGCAACGGCTGTCTTCGATGACGCGGTTGGGACGCACTCTGGGGCCATCAACCGCCGCAATTTCTCCCAGACGCACAGGGCCTTCAACGGGAGGGCTCGCGACCCGGTTGCTTGCCGCGCACCCTGCAAGGGAGATGACTGCAAGCGAGGCAAGCATCAGGACTCGGACGGGACGGATACGGGCCATGGCGGTAGTAACACTCTCGCAAGTCTAATAAAGATAGCAAGCATCGGCTCTGCAAGTAGTGCCCCCCACATGCTAATCAACCTCCAGCAAGCCGCCGCTTTATCGTCGGAAGATATTTCATCACTTGGTCGCGGTCAGCGGCTTGTTCGTCCGATGAGAGGTCCTCGTAGGGCGTGGCAATCTGTCGGTCCCAGCGTGACACCAGTTCGGCCGGAAGGACGAGGCTACCGTCCTCCCGCCTCACACCTTGGTCATGCAGATAAGCCTGCCAATGGGCCCACCGGGCATGCTCGATGGAGGCGAGCTCATCCACTAGCTTGTTCAGAATCCGTTCGACCTCGTCAGGGGCAACAGAACTCATATGCGCCCCTTTTCTGCCAGTGCGCGGTAGTGTTCGCCCAGCGCAGTCAAACGCACGGATTTTGACTCCATGGCGGCATGCCACATGTGCGGCGCTCCCTCTGGAACTAGCAGTCCGACGCGATTGTATTTCTGAAGTATCGCAAACACCGCCGTGTTGTCTGGATTGGGCGCGGGAATTCCATCAGGATCGCGGTTCCAGTCCGTTGATCGCTCAGGCTCATATGATGGGTCGAGCTGGAGGGTAGCTCCTTTGGCACCAAAAAGTTCGGAAATCCTACGGAGGTCTGAAAGTTCTAGTGGTGGTTGGACCTTGCGAAGAGATACGAAGGTCTTGACGTTTGTCTTAAAGACCGGGCGCTGCGCCCAAGGGCCTAATGACTGATCAACATGGGCATACACGCCGCCAGGCGTAACATCCCCGACCAGGTTTGACGCCGCCCCGCCGAGTGCGTCAACGAGAAGCGATGTGAACACGCCTGCTCCATCTTCTTCAGATGCGTATTGCTCCGCAGTGGACGCCGTGAGAATCGTCACGCCGTCGTTTATTTCCGCAACTTTTTGGTTGATCGCACTGCCACCCGCCACCCCGCTGTGGCAGCTATCCAGAATGATGACCCGATTTGCCATCCTGGAGTTGTTGGCCATGGTCATGATCTCAGACAGGGGAACGCCGTCGTGGCCGTTCCGAACCTCCGAAGAGCAGAGGTAGCCGCCGGTTTCTTCAATGTGGCCGTGTCCAGCGAAGTAAAGCAACGCGACTTCACCTTCTCCCGCGAAGAGCTCCTCAACGGCGCTGCGCAGTTCTTCCCGCAGCACTGGATCATGAGCTCCGGTGCCGGTCAGGTGCTTGACGCCGAAGTTAGGTGAGCCGTCTGTGTGGCGATCCAACATTGCCTTAACTGCGAAGGAGTCGTTGACGCATCCATGCAGCAAGGAGACGTGCTGATAGAAATCCACGCCCACCACGAGTGCACGGCGGGTCACAGCGAATCAATCCAGTTCTCGATGTTCGCCCACGTCCAGGTCATGATGCTGACCCCTTCCAGCTCTGTCCGGTCATCCTTGTATGCCCAGATGCCCTTCAGGGGGACGCCTTCTTCCTTGGCACAGGCAATCTCCCATTTCTGGCCGCTGGATTTTAGGGAGTTCTTGGAGACCACTACCAAGACGCCATCCGAGCGGCGGATTCGGGTCCGAACCTTTTTCTTCCATTCCTCGTCGTAGGCTTCCTTCACCGACATGTCGATGTATTCAAAGGGTGTCTTTGTGTTGAGTGACTGGCCCTTGAGCATGTCCCGAATGGCGACGTCTTCGATTGCGAATGCGACAAAAACAACCTTGTTCGTCATAGTCCTCATCCTGATTTGAATGGTTCGCTTTGTGACGGCCGTCACGCTTTCGCTTATAGCACGGAAAGAATAGGGCGCGCATGCGGCGCCGCAGCAAGGTTAAAACTTCGTCCATATTGAGCTTCGTCAAACGAAGCGCCGCCGGTGAAATTCCTCCTCACTAGGCTTCCAATGGATGATCGTGCACGACTATACTGGCGACGCTCTGGCGATAGGACACATGCGCCTATCCCTCTATTCGTCACGATGTGACTTGCTGTGTGCCGCTGTTCGCTATGCGGTGTCGCTGTTGGTTAAGTGTCCATGCGCCCTGCGCTAGGCAAGCCGGAGCTATGAATAGAGGAGAGATCTTATGAAGAGACTATTTCGTAAGACCCGCCTAGTTCATCGGTTGCTGTCGTTCGGGGGCGGACTTCTCCGCTTCCTGGCAGCGCTCCTGAACATGGCATCTAACTATCAGAGGTTTAGCCGTGAAGAGGTGGGACCATCGCTTTGAGGTAAAGCCCGGACGTTGGGTGTTTGTGCCCCCGCCCTTAGGAAAGGCTGCCGGCGAGAAAATTCGATCGGCCGTCGCAAAGGCTTGGTTCCACCCTCCGTTCTACTTCCATCTTCGCCAAGGTGGGCACGTGGCAGCTCTTCGGCGGCACGTCGGAAATCAATACTTCTTTCGGTGCGATCTTGATGACTTCTTCGGAAGGATCAATCAGACGAGAGTTACACGCTGCCTGAAGCGCTATTTCTCTTACGCGGACGCCCGGCAAATGGCCAGCAACAGTGTGGTCTTTAGGCCAGGCACCGTCCAAACGATGCTGCCGTATGGCTACGTCCAGTCTCCTATCTTGGCATCCCTGGCTCTGGACCAAAGTCGCGTTGGGAGATTTCTCCGTCAATGCGCGTCCGCCAAGCATCTCAAGGTCAGTGTCTACATGGATGACATTGTTCTGTCGTCCAACGATGCTGCCCTGCTTGCCGATGCAGCAGCGAAGCTCACGCAGCTCTCAAATGACGCAGGTCTGCCCCTGGGCATTGGAAAAACTGAAGGGCCGTCTCCGACCGTCACTGCTTTCAATGTAGACCTCTCACATGGTTCATTGGTCATCTCAAAGGAAAGGATCGAGCGTTTCCGGCTGGCTTATGCGGGAGCGAGCTCGTCGCAGGTCGCTGACGGAATCTTGGGCTACGTTCACAGTGTCAATCCAGCCCAAGTGTCAGTGGTTGTCGTTTGAAGTAATATTCCTGCTCTGCGAAGTGGCAGGAAATCGTGCCATTGCGTTCGCCAATCGCGTTCTGGATGATTCTCGCTGCCGTCATTGGTGGCGGAATGCGGGCTTCCCGATGAATAGTTCTTGCGACGCCGCTACCATGGCGACGCGTAGATCTGGAGGATGCCACTTTCCTTTGGCTACTCTTTGTCTGACGTGAGCCCGGTAAACCTCGGCCGATGGGGCAGGGTTGGGACGCCTATGACGTCGTAGATTACACAAGTGACAAGCGGCCACAACGTTGCTAGCCACATCCTTGCCGCCGTCCTGTCGGGCAAGCAGATGTTCTGCTGTGCATTGGTAAGCACGCGAAGCCCGCGAGCGTAGGATGAGTTCGTCAGGGGAAGAGAGCCACATCACAAAGCCGCAATAGAAGCAGCGGCCCTGTTGGGCTTGGAATGCATGGGTGCGAAGGGTCTTGAGGCGTTCATTGCTCATGGGTTGGCTCCGGAATCAAAGAAGATTCCCGTGCCCCCATTGGGTGGACCTCGGGCACCCGGAGCCTTATGGCATGCGGGCACAACACCGTCTCTCAGCGACCGGCAAACATGTTTTAGCTCAGATTTCAGACGACTGCAACTCGGAGGCCGCCAGCAAGTGCGAGCGCTGAAGAGTCAGGTCAGTGTCTGAGTTTCCGATGTTCTGCATCTGCCATCGTCAGCCGCAAGGTCCCGCGCGAACGGGCCTGGTTGCGGACATCATGGTCATTGCGACTTTCCATATGGCTCAACAGCGCGCCGACCAACTCAGTATCCTCAAGCGCTCCGGCGCCGGCCAAGAAAACAATCTCTGCGGCCCGCAAGCGTCGCTTGGCTTCTTCGCGGCGCTGCGTTTCCTTCGCTCTCACCGCTTGGCGCTGGTTCGCTAAAAGTTCGCGGGCTTGGAGCTGAGCCAGCCGTTCGGTGGCTCGCTGAATTCTTTGGTGGTAGTGATGCGGTTCGGCCATGCTTTTCTCCTCTGTGTGCTTACGATTCAACCAAAGAAACTCTGCTCGTCAAGTTTGCGCCGGCTTTGGGATTTGAAGCCTCTCGAAATCGAAAGGATCGAAAAAAAGGGGCTTAGAAGAGGGAAGCAAGAGCGCAATTAGGCAATGTCTTCGACATTGCTTGCGCCAAGGGCTTCGCCCTTGGGACCCCAAGCGCTTCGCGCTTGCCAAAGTTCAAACCGAAGGCATAAAGAGCGAGAGTCCACATCGGAGCCAGCATGGCCATCTACCACTCCCGCATCAAAACCTTTAGTCGCGCCAAAGGCGACTCCTCTGTCGCCGCAGCTGCCTATCGTGCAGGCCTTCTGCTCGTAGACCATCTCACCGGCAGGCGCCACGACTACCGTCACCGAGGGGGAGTAGTGGAGTCCATCTGCTTGGCTCCCGAGGGGGCGCCTGACTGGGCATTCATTCCCAGTGAGCTCTGGCCGGCTGCCGAGCTCGCTGAGAATCGCAAGAACAGCACCGTGGCCCGCGAGTTCGAAGTGGCCTTGCCTCACGAACTCGACGACGCGCAACGGTCAGACCTCACCGTAGCCATTTCGGAGGCCCTCATTGATCGTTACCAGTTTGCAATCCAGGCGAGCATCCATAGCCCCGGGACACGGGACGGACGGAATTTCCATGTCCATATTCTTGCCACGACCCGCCGTATGACCCCCGACGGCTTCGGAGACAAAACTCGTGAGCTGGATGGCGGCTCATCGGGGCGGTTGGAGGTGGACTGGGTGCGAGCGACTGTGGCTGAGCTCACCAATTCGCACTTGGCTTTAGCAGGGATAGAGGCCCGTGTGGACCACAGACGCTTGGAGGTCCAGGCTGAGGACGCGATGCTTAGGGGAGATTGGGCCGAGGCCTTCGCGCTGACCCGCCAGCCCACCAAGCACCTCGGGAAGAACGTCACCGCCATGGAGCGCAAGGGCATGGAAACCGAACGGGGAGCGCAGAACGATCAAATCATTGAAGAAAACGAAGAGGCGTTCGAGTCGCTCATCAAGCAAGCCAATCGGGAGGGGCGCGCCGTCGCGGTCCCGCCAGGTCACAGCGCAGCCCAAGCCCGTGCGGATCAACGGCGACAACGGGGTCCCTACGTGGTCGGCAATGGCTTGATCATAGAGGGGCTGTCTGGCGTTCGGGCATCCCAGATTGGCTTGTGCGCCGAGCGCCCCAGCGACAAATCACCCGTCGCCGGGGCGTCGATTGAAGAAATGGTGGATGAAGCCGGCATGGAGCTAAGCGAGGTGCTCGCCTTGAACCCAGACCTGCCGTTGGAAAAGACTCGACGCCTGGTTTCGCATTGGCAAGCGGCGCTATCCAATCTCGTGGACAGTCCAACGCTTAGGCGCCAACTGCAATCGGTCGTCGACGGCCTGAAGCAGCTGAAAACGGGTCTGATGGTGTTTGCCAAGCGGCTCGCTGTGGTGACGCGCGCGGAGCGATTGTTCCACATGGCGGAGCAAGCCTGGGAGCAGTTCAACGCAGACTGTCCGAAGCCAGCTACCGAATGGATGTCCCGAGACTGGCTGGCGAGGCGTGGGCGGCGGCTGGCCGCATTGGACAAGAGGTCCAATGAGCTTAAGCGAGCCAGGGCTGGGACCACCGACGAGGCTCGGCACGCATGCGAGGCGGAAGTGGTCCGTCGCAACGAGGCCCTGGAGCACCGCTCGTCGATGGCTTTAGACCAAGGTGCCATGGAAGCAGAGCAGGGCGCTCTTGGAGCAGGGGTGCCAAGCACTCCCCCTCTCGGCGTCCCAACGACCAGACGGCGGCGTCCGAGCCCCTGAAAGCCAAAAGCCCCGCGAGCGGGGCTTTTTGTTGGCTGGGCCAAGGGCAATCGGTATCAGTGGATGGTAGGGCGGCGAGGCCGATCTAGCTCTGAAGCACCAGGCTTTTTCTTAGATCTGCTTGCACGCCATTGCTCCACAGACTGTGGCATGACTGGCAGGGCATTGCGGTCGACCATCGCACGCCTGACCTCAATCGTGGGACGGAGCGCGGCGGCTTGAGGAGCGCTCGAGCCATCCTCCACCACCGGCTCCGATGAGTAGGAAAGCTGAAGAAGCGCTCCGGCCACATCCCACGCGTGTTGGACATCTTCCATGCGATCAGGAAGCTCGCGGCTGGGACCTTGCCAGAGTAGGTGCCCTAAAAGTTTCGAGGCGATTCTCAATTGGGGGGACGGCATGAACGCTCCTTGGCGTAGTGGGTGAACCACTATCCAAGCAGGAATTGTCGCTTCCGCAACAGCTCAGACGTGAGGCGCCTCACATAAATGAATGCGCGATGGCAAATAGTTGTCCAAGTGGGCCTACTGCAGGGCGCACCTCGAGCAAAGGGGCGATTGCCCTAGAGTCGAACGCCTAGCGCGTCGAGCGTTGGGGTCGTCATGGTGCCGGTGACCTGCAGACCGTAGCGCCTTTGGAAGGTGCGCAGCGCGGTCTGCGTCTTCTGGGACATGACGCCATCGATGGCGCCGGGGTCAAGGCCTTTGGAGTAGAGGGCGGCTTGGACGCGCATGATCAGCATCCGGAGCTCATCCGCATCCGGGCGTGGGGGCTGCGCCGTCGGGGTTGGCCAAAAGTTGTTGTTGAAGGGCGAGGCGTCAGGGGCAGCCGAGTCACCAGTGTCTACAGAAGTCTGCGAATCGATTGCAGGCTCCGCCGACAGGCGCTGAACCTCCAGGTCGCTCAGATCGCTTCCGGAGGCCCGATAAGCATTTGTCTTGGGTGCAGAGGTGACAGGCGCGCTGAGAGGTTGCCGCGGCGTTGAGATGACCGGTGCGCGGATGGGTGCTGGCCTTGGCGCTGGCGCTGGCGTGGTCCGGGCGGGAGCGGGCGGGGTGTAGGTCGCCGGCGGTGTGTAGGATCGGTAGGAGCTCCCCGAGCCAGACGAATGGGAACGGTGGGAGCTGTGCGAGCGATGCGAACTATGGCTCCGATGCCCGGCATAGAGGTTGTGCCGACCCGAGTTCAGCGATGAACTCAGGACAGTGGCGTATTTGCTGTCCATCTCCGTCAGTGCCGACAGGTCCTGGGGTTTTTGGTTCGGCTCCGCCCCGAGTGCCCCCAGGGTCGCGCCCACAATCATCAATGCGCTGGACATGTCTCATTTTCCTTGACGGGGGCGACCGCGCGGCTGGTCCAAGCCGGCGTTACCCAAGAGAAGAAGCCGCCGCACTTGGACTTCACCGAACAGCTGGCGCAGGCGGGCAGATAGTCGTTCTTCCAGGTGGAGATGCTCTGGGCGGCATAGGGCCATAAGGAGCGGTCGATGGTGCACAGCGGCAGGTTGTAAAGCGACACGCCTATGCCGCTTGAATCGAACATGCCGACAGCTGCGGCCAGTTGGTCGCCGAAGTCAGCTGGGTCTGCCCACACGTCCGCGTAGTGCGCCTTGGCAAACCCGATTGGCTCGATGCCCATCAAAGCCACGTGCTCTACAAAGGGCAGGTTGCGTTGAATGTATCGAGCTATCTGCGGCAGCCGCTCGAAGGTGGGCCGGACCAGCACAACCCTGATCTCAATACGCTGCTTTGCCGCTTCCAGGGCATAAAGGCCCCGCAGGGTCTGAGCGAACGCCCCCTCGCTTTGGACCACGTAGTCGTGGAGCCCGTAATGGTCGCCGTAGAGGGGAATGCCCCAGCTGAGGTTCGGATGGATTCCTTCAAAGCGACTGTGCAGGGTCGAACCGTCGAGGAGGCGGCCGTTAGACAAGATGTGGAGGTGGGTGTCGGGGAGCACTGAAGCACAGCGTGCTACGACCTCCACCAGCCCGTCCCCGAGCAGGGTGGGTTCCCCCCCGCTTATCGCGAGGGACGGTTCGTCCGCATCGATCAGGTCAATGAGGTCCAAAAGCTGGCCAACCCGCCAATCGTCCTGAACCTGCCTGGGCGGCTGCGAACACATAACGCAAAAGCTGTTGCATCGTTCGGTCGCAAAGAGCACGTTGCCGTTGTCTCCACGCCGATACCGGCTGGCGACACGCTGTCGGAAGGGGTCCAGTTCGATGACGTCCCCTGACTTGGCTACCCTTTGGTCTCCAAGGATCTCGACGTAGGGCCTTTCACGGTCACGTGGCGCCTCCGGCGACTGCACGATCCCGCCCCAGGGCAGATCCAACATCTCTCCGCCAATGAACCCGGCGGGCGACCCACGCAGGTCCAGCGCCATCCGCTCGTAGGGCAGCACGGCCGATGGGAAATCAGCGAGCCCAACCACTTTTAGAAGCCGTGGGCCGAGCGACTTCGAGATGAGGGCTTTGCTCTCAAGCGGCAACATGAAGCGCCTCCTCGACTGGATCTTGGCGCATGGCCCATCGCTGCATCAGCCGCTGGTCCTCTGCTGACCCCTTCTCAAAGCGCTCCAATAGAAAATCAAACAGCCCCATGTTCCTCTGGCAGAAGTCGCTGGTGGGGCGGTGCCCGACGGTATCCCTCTGCCTGGCGTAATGCTCCACGGGATCGGCTCCGCACATGGGCACATACGCGCAGTCCGAGCAGGTGGGCAGCGCCTCAGCAACCCCAGCGAAGAGGACGGAGGCCATGGCTGGGGACTCCAGCCAAGCGCTGACCGGCTGGCTGACGTCGCCGAGGCACCAAGTCGGGTCGCCCATTGCAGCCAGCATCCGCGCCTCATCGGAGGGGTATACCCGTCCGTCGTAGTCGTAGATGACCGCCCCCAGTCCGGCGCCGGACGGCGAGCGCAGATCCACGTAGCCATGGCCAAACGACGTGAACAGTTGGGACAGGAGCAACGCAGCGTAGGACTCGTCCATTGCATAGCCGGAGTGGTTGACCGCCACCAAGTGCTCAAACGCCCTCTTGTAGAACGTTAGGTAGTCCGAGGTTGCATACCCGGTTCGGCTCACTGTCTTCGTAGCGAAGCCATAAGGGCTCAACGGACGGAGCGAGATGGAGTGGAGGCCGAGCTTCCGGTATTCGTCGATGATCTCTTCCGGGACGGCGAGGCTCAGCTTGGTCAAGGTGGTTAGTGCGGACACCGCATCGTCGCCCAGGCGGCGTCGCCCTCGCTCAATGCCTTCTATTGTCCGCCGATAGCTGTCGCGACCAGGACGAGGGCGGTTTGCATTGTGGAGCCACTCGGGACCGTCCAGGGACGTGGACAGTTTGAAGCGGTGCTCGGCTAAGAAGTCGAGCTGTTCCTCGGTCAGGTCGTGGAGGGTGGAAGCCAAGACGAATCGGAGGACCCGGCCTTCGTGCTGGTTCCTCGCGACGATAAGGCGCGTGATACGCATGACCTGCTCAAAGTTCAGCAGGGGTTCGCCGCCTTGGAACTCAATGGTGAGCTCAGGGCTTGGCCAATCGAACAGTCTTTGCACCGCCAGTTCTGCTGGCGAGTCGGCCAGGTCAAACGCTTGAGCGTTGACGCCTTGCCTCGAGACTTGGCAGTAGCTGCAGGTGTGATGGCAGCGCAGGGAGACCACGAAGATGTGGAGCGCCGGACCGCCCATCAAATACGACTTGCGGCTTCGGTATTGGCTCAGCAAAGGGGCCAGCGAGCTTTTGCTGACGTCGATGACAGCGAGGTGGCGGGCCTGTAGGTCGGCCAGATAGGGCGAGTCATCGGGGAGCTCATGTGAAACAAAGGCTCGGAACGCGGCAGCGGGCATCGTCAGCCAGTCCCCGGCCATCGAGGAGACGAAGACTCGGTCGCCATCCCACGGTAGGCGGCGGAAGCGCATTGGCAAGAGCTGGTAGCCGGCCTTCGCTCTGAAGGCGTCCCTTGGGCGGAACTTCATGGCCGGGACCCGGCACCAGGCATCGCTTGAGTGAGAGCGGCATGCACCAACTGTTCGTGCAGGCCCTTGGTTTCGGCACGGATAAGGGATCGCAGCTTCTCGTCGGCCAGGCCAGTAAAGAACCGGGCCCGGGCATCCACCGGCACTGCCATGCCTGGAAGTGCGCTGACCAACACCGCGTGTGCATTGGGACGGCGGACCACTTCGATGTAGCAGGCACCGGAAAGCCGATGGGCCGCCCGGATCACCTCTTCAAAGGTGTAAACAGCGCTGTCGACGACAAATTCTGAGCTATCCATTGCCCATCCCCTGTTGGATAGGAGGACTTTGCTCTTCGATGGAGCCTCTGGCAAGCCTCGAGACGCCTGCCCTCAACACCGGGTGGCTGGAGCCTCGATGCCGACCCAAGCCACCCAGTGCCGAACATTTAGCCTGGCAATTGCTTGATTTCAGACAGTTTTTGCAACTGCTGGAGGTGATCGGGCCGTCGCTTGGCCAGCCAGCGAACGACGGCCGGGTTGTTAAGCAAGGCACTTCCCACGTGGGTTTTGATGATTTCCAGTTGGAGGCTTGCCGGGCCAAATCCCTCCTGTAGCGTCTCGGTATCGGCCTGCAATGCAGCCAGCTCCTGTTCCAGGCGCTTCAGTGCCTCGCTCGGTGTGGCATCTGTCTTTCGTTGGGCGGCTTCCGGGACCAGCTGGTCCGGGGAGCTGTTGCGTAGGAGGGCCACTGCCAGTCGAGTCGAGTAGGTGTTGAGGTTCACCATGGTTTGCGCCGCATCGATCTGCCGCATCGGCTTCATCTGTTTAAGCACGTTGAACATCCCCGAGGTTGCCGGCTTCTCCGCCAACAGGACGATGGCTTCAGGGCAAATGCCGTCGAGGAGCCTGAACTTGGCCCGGATGGTGTTGACTGACAAGTCCAAGGCCTCGGCGAGCTGGGCAACCGATACCCCGCCCTCGGCGGCTTTCAGGATCATCTTGTGTGCCTGGATCACCGACAGGCTATTGACCCGCTTGTTGTAGGTGTAGCCCTCGTCATCCGTGGAGATGAGGCACAGCGCCTTCGTAACGCCCAGATCTCTGAGCGCCTCTAGCCGCATATGACCATCCAGGACAAGAAAGCGGCCGGGTTGATCACGGTCCAGGGTGACGATGATTGGCTCAACGATGCCGATGGTCTCAATGGATTTTACGATTTGGCGATACTTCACAGAGGCCTTGGCGCCGGCAGGTAACGCGACGGCCGCTATGAGTAAGGAGAGGTCCACGTCAACGCAGTTCTTCTCAAACGCTAGTCGTAACCCTGTTCCTTTGGCGCTCATCGACGGGCTCCCTTTGCAGGGACGAGGTCCGCGAGAGGGCGGGGCACCGTCGTCAACTTCTGGGCTTGAAGAAGCGCGACGAACTCCTCGTCGGCATACAGCTCCTTGAACACTTGCCTGGCAACCAGCAAGGATTGCTGCACATATTCGGACTTCATCTGGATGCGTTGGTGGGCCTCAACGTCGCGCTTATAGAGTTTGGCAAGCTCTTCTCGACCCATCGGCTTTCGCGGAGCCCCCTTCACAAAGTCATTTTTAGCCTGCTTGCCGCTCCGGTTCCTATGTTCCAAGATCTGGCGAATGCGGAAAATCTGCCTCCCCCGGAGGTCACCTTTCTCATACGCGTCCTGAAGAAGCTGCTGAGTCTCAACATCGGTCGCTCGAGCGATGCCTACAGCCAAGTGCAGCGGTATGTGCCCGGGGTTCTACCCCGAAATCACGGACGGTTGTAAAAGGGCTGAGAACTTCTGGTCTT